>JBJTRR010000657.1:0-3752 GCA_046076185.1 bacterium
CGGGCCTCAGGGCCGAAGGGCATGAGCCCCGGCAGGAGATGAGGTCATCACAAAAACTCGCTGATTCATGCCACAACTGCTGCGTAAACTTTACCTTTTTGCATCAGCCACTCCACATCGTCGCGGTCGGCGTGCTCCTTCACTTCCTTGAGCAATTGCACCGTCTCGGCTTCATAGCAGGGTTCGCCTGGTTCATCCACGGGAATCACCATTTCAACGTCCACAGCAACGACGTAATTCTTGCTTTGAACCAGCTTTGTTCGTTTGATACGTTCTCCGGGTATTTTCATAACGCACCTCAGTTAAAGAAATGGACTGTAACCAGCTTCGCAACAGAACTTTATCAATCATCCAACCCCAGCTGTCGTGACTCTCTTTTTTAACCCGCCCGGGATTCACACAATCACCTGGCCCCGACGGCAATCAGAAGGCGTTCATTCTCGCGAATCTTCCGGTCAACAAAAAAAAGCTGGTTTGGCGGCGAATTCACCACCGGCTCAAACGGTTTCTGTCCCGGAGTCATCAGCTTCAGGGCCAGCTCAACCTTGCCCTCGTCGTTCAGGCCCTTCTGCAATTTCACTTCCAGCATTGACCCGGAACCGGCCGCTATTGTGAAACTGCCGTTGTTATCAAGCCTGACCGTGCGCCCTTCCACCAGCGCAAAGTGATATCCAGGCAACACTTGCCGCAGCTTGTCGGCCACCTGGTTCAGCTTCGGGTCAATTGGCCCATTGCCCCGCACTGCCCGAATCGTCATGGCCGTCACCTGCCGTGGCTCCGGTTCAGCCGGGGCTTTGGCCGCAGGCTTCTCGTGCTGCCCATGCAGGCACGAAACAGCAGGCAGCCATAACAAAAGCCAGGCCGCTGTCTGTAATCGCTTGCTGTAAAAACCGGCCAGCGGTTTCATCGAAGGTCGTTCGCGATCGATTCCAAATCGTTAAATAGCTGGAAGTTAGAAGCAATTGCCGTGCCGCCAGACTGCGCTGTGTCAGCCTCAACCGTTTCCAGGCACGGGGCATCGGCCGTGCATTGCTGGTCATCAAGCCGAATAATGGCCAGGTCGTCAGCTTCCTGCAAGTCAATCTTCACCAGGTGCGGTATCGATTCGGCAAGTGCTTGTTTTGTCAAGCTTTGTGATGCAATTGCCATCTCGCCCGGCGTGTTCGCTTCAGGCGTGGCCAGGGCTTGCCAGCCGACCCATGCAGCAACCAGAAGCGACGCTGCAAGTGCAAGCCGCACCGGATAATACAGGCCACCATGGCCTTCGGCAACAGGAGCAGAAGCCGCCCTGCCCACTGCCGATTGCCAGAGCGGGGCCCAGTCGGTGTCGGCCACGGCCGGCCGGGTTTCGTGCCAGGCCTTAACCAGGTTTTGCGGGTCGTCGGGCGATGTGCCGAATCGGTTTGGCTGTTCTTCGTTTTTCATGCGTAAACCCGCTTGGTGGAGGTGTTTAAAATGGCCTGAATGGTCATTCGGTATTCGGTTTCAAGTCGTTGTTCGGTCGGTTGATCGGCGGCATCGCGGCGGCTTGACTGCTGGCCTGATTCCGGGGTCGAGCCATCAAGTTTTTCAATGGCGACCTGCAATTTCTTGCGAGCGGCATGAATGCGGCTCATCACAGTGCCCAGCGGAATGCCAAGTGAATCGGCCACTTCCTGATAAGTCATTTCGGCCTCGGCATAAAGCACAAAGGCGCCCCGGGTCGCCTCTGAAAGGCCGGCAAGGGCTGTGTCAAGCTGTTGCCGAAGGTCTTGCTGTTCAAGCCCGTGGGCCGGGTTTTCATTCCGGAAGGGTTCGGCGGCCGCCGTTGGCCCGCCACTGCGCCAGGTAGTGATGTCAAAAAGCACTCGCCGGCGACGGTTTGATCGCAGGTGATCCATGGCCGTGTTGGTCACAATGCGCATCATCCAGGTCTTGAACGACGATCGGTGATCAAAGCGTGGCAAATTGACCAGTGCCTTCACGATGGAATCCTGCACAATATCCGCTGCCGCTTCGTCGCTGGCCGACATTCGCCGGGCCACCCGCTGGCAAACCGGCCAGATCTCGCGAAAAAGCCGTTCGCGGGCCTCGTCATCACCAGCCTGGGCAAGCCTGGCCAGGTCGGCCGGGTTCGCCTCGTTCTCGTGCCGGTCAGGTGCTGATGACGAATCGATCATGGTTCCAGCTTAACGCATCCAGGCCAGTCTGGCTTCACCAAATTCGCACGTCGCCGGAGATTGATCACGCCAGGCCCGCCCCCGGCCAATTTCTCGCATGGCCTATTCTTATTGACGTTCAACGGCCGCCTCTGATTCATTCCTGAACTTAAAAAATTCAGTTTCTCATAAATATCTGAAAATTAAGGCGATAGAACAAAGTCGCCGGCACACTGGGTTTTCCGGTCAGGTTGAGCTTGACGAATAAACCGCTTCTGTCAAAATTCGTTCCGATTTGATCACATTTTCTCAAGTTTTCGCGGCTGGGGTGCGAAGTGCCCGGGCCTGGCGAAGATTTTGGGCTGTGTCAGGTTGGTCTGGATGGATCCAGATTGGCAGGGCGCAGGCTGGCGATCAATCAACAACGCAATCTTGCCCGATCTGGGCGGCGGATCACGTCACTTTCAAAGTGGTCGTGTTCTGGCGGCAACCGCCCTGATGAGGAGTCTGGGAATTCGGGTTCAGGATTTCATAGAGGAGACCCACAATGACGCCCCGATGGTTTGATTACCGACACTTTGCATGCCTTTCATTGGCCATTTGCCTCTTTATGAAGGCCCCTGCCGTGCAGGGTGGCCAAATTGCCACTTTTGAGCTGACACCCAAGCCCGGCAACAGTGGCCTGACCATTTTTCAGGCCGATGTTCAGCCGGCTTTTTCTGTCGTGCCCTCTGACCCCAGCGCCAGCCCGCTGAAGGTGCTAGACGGCTCAAGCGGGTTCAATCAGGACAACCTCACCGTGCTTCTGGGCAATGGCGATGGCGTGCAGCAGCTTGTCATGCTTTTTGGCGTGGCACCCTCACGCGATGCCGAAGGCAAGATCACCGGCTTTCAGCCTGTTCTTGACTCCACCGGCAACCCCGACCCAGGCCTGGCGGGCAATGGTGTCGTCAAGTTCTCGCTTGATCTCGACCCGAACTTCAAAGGCTCGCTCAACCTGCTGCCCACACCCACATCATCGCAGACATTCAACCTGACAACTCTCTCGCTGCCGGTAACCAGCCCAAGCTCGCCCGAGACGACCCCGGTCACCACACCAACAACCGCCCCAACACCCGTGCCCACCACCCAGGTGCCCGAGCCCGTTTCCATCGCCATGTGGTTCGCCTGCATGGGCTTCGGCACGCTGCGGGCCATGCAGTTCCGCCGCCACCGCAAGGCCCAGCTGGCCTGATTCAAGAAGGCACTGGCCCAGGTTCTCCCCCAGACTCGCCTGACCCTGCCCCTGACATTCCTTGTGCCCTGCGCCGAGCCAATCGTGTGCAGGGTTTTTCTTGTTTATTGAAAAAGCATGCTTTTCAAATAGAATAAATTCATAATGTGCCAGCTGCCCGGAATGGTGATCGGGTCAGTCAAAATCAAGCGAAAAGGGCCGGAAAATCGTGGAAATTTTAATTCCTGAAGACGCGATTCAGAACCGAATCGACGAGCTGGCCCGGCAGATTGAGGCAGATTATGCTGGCAGGCCAATTTCACTCATCGGCGTAATGACCGGCAGTGTCATGCTGCTGGCCGACCTTGCCCGCCGCATCAAGTCGCCCACCCGTGTGGGTG
>JBJTRR010000658.1:0-3326 GCA_046076185.1 bacterium
TCTTAAAGAAAGGCAGGTTCAGCAGATACGCATCGCGGGCAATTTCGCTTGCGCTCTCCCAAAGTTCCACAGCAATGCCATTTTCCCGCAGACGCTGCAATCCCTGACCGTTAACACGCGGGTTAGGGTCGCCCACCGCTACCACCACCCGCCTCAGGCCTGCTGTAATGATTGCATCCACGCATGGTGGCGTTTTGCCGAAATGGCTGCAAGGCTCAAGGGTGACATGCATGGTGGCCCCGGCGGTAGCCTCGCGGCAGTTTTTCAGGGCGGCCACTTCGGCGTGGTCGCCACCGAACCGGGCATGGTGGCCGATACCGATGGGCTGGTTGTCTCGCACGATCACAGCCCCGACCATGGGGTTAGGCTCGACAAGGCCCCTGCCCCTTGCCGCTTCAGCCAGGGCCAGTCGCATCCAGCGGGAATCCTGCGAGTTGGAAGGCAAGTTTGGGTTCCTCAGGGGCTGCCTGCTTAACGATGTTCAGGAAGGCGACTGGGCTGACTTTTCAATCAGGTTTTTGAGAATCGCCAGAAATCGCCTGGCCTCGTGTGGCGGCAGCGGCTCTACCAGCTCAACCAGCCAGGGCGGCAGGCTTTTCATAAAGTTGCTCAGTTCTGGGCCTGCCGGCGGGCTTCCGGCAGCTTCCCTCACCGATTCCTGATATAAGTTGCGGGTTTGCTCGCGCAACTGCTTTTTGGGATTGACTTTGCCGGCAATTTTTGCAGGCGGGGCGTTTTTCAAAATTTCCAGCAGAGGAAAAGTGCCGGGCGGAGATTTGTCGATCAGTTGCATCAGTTGTCGCACACGGTCGTTACGCTTCGCCACGTCTTTGGTCTGGTTCCTGAATTTTCGTTCAGCCGCGTTGCGTTCCTGCGGGGTCATCTTCAGCCAGGCCGCCGTGACAGTGGCCAGATCAACAACATATTCCGGTGAATTGAGTTCGGCAATGCTCAACGGCTGCTTCTTGGTCAGCTCGGCCTGGCGAACATGCTGCTGGGCATTATTGACGGAACGATTCCAGCGAACCTGCTGAGAAAGGCCTGAAAATGCGGCTTTTTCAGAGTTGTTCAGGGTGTCAAGCCAGACAATAAAGCCATAAAGCCGCATCAATGTGGTCTTACGATCGTCGTCAGTAAGTTGGTTGACCTGATCGATCATTTTCTCAACGCTTTTTTGCCGATCAGGCGGCAGGGAAACAAAATGGTCGTAATCGCTCATGATCATTTTCAGATCCAGAGCTTGAAGCGGCTGGCCTGAGTATTGGGCCATCTGGTGGCCAAGGTCTGAGGGGTCAACCGGGCAAAACCAGGCAAAAATGGCCGAGCGATCGTCGGAGACGAGCCGATCAAGCTGATCAGCATCGTCAAGCCGGGCCAGCATCTGATAAACCGGCCACTGGCGGGCAAATTTCTCAAGCCCTGCGTCATATGATCGACCACCACGTGTGCCCAGCCACCAGCCGCCGACCACACAAAAAATGCTGAATGATGTTATCAGCAGACTTTGAACAAAACGAACTCGAATTTGCCGCCGATATTCCTGCTTAAGAATTTCACCTGCCTGAAGTTCGGGCTTTTGCTCAGGCTTGGGATCGGGCAGCAGGGAAAGATACTCCCAGGTTGATTTCAGGTTGACAATTTCATTCCTGAGCTGCTGGTCAGTGGCAATCGCCGCCTGAACCTGCTGCGATTGCGGAAGATCAAGCGTATCTGAGAGAAAATCAATAACTTCGGCACCACCGATGCGCGACTCGGTACCACATAAAAAATCCAGACCTACCGGGTCTGGATTCTGTGACTGACTCTTGAGCAATGCGGTGTCGCGAGAAGCCCCCGACGTTGCCGGATCAGATGAGCCAGACTGGTTAGAATCGCCGGAAGCCATTATTCTCACACGACTTGCAGGTCAATTCAACGACCCCGGCGGGAGGGCGGTAGGCCGTTGTTGCGGTAAGTTCCAGTACGCATGGTTGGAAAATAGCTGCCGGAACGGCCGTGATATCGTGAGAGACCCGTGCCACGGGAATTCTCGACAATCGGGCCGGTCGATGAAAGCCTTGGTCGCGGGTTGCGGGGCTGATCAGAATTCAGGTCGGTTGGCTTCGACCCGGCCAGACCGAGCGACGAAAGATCAATCCCGCCCAGGCCACCACTGCCGCCACCCCGGGGATCCATCTGATTCTGAACCCGCTCGGATGTGTACATGTTAAGCTGATTATTCAGCGTAGGCTGGGCTGCCATAGCCGCCTGGCGGGGCAGGAACCAGCTGTAATAGCCCGAGAACGGGTCGGCGGCAACGCTGCCTATCCCAAAACCCGGCATGCCAATGCCTTGTGCATCGGCCTGAGGGGCTGTGAGCGAAACACCGATAAACAAAAGACCGGCGAACAGGAGCCTGCGCATTTGACTATCTCCTTCTCCGGGCGTGGCCCGGAAGCCTCCGCAATGACAACACCTGATCATTATACCGGCCAGAACAGAACCGGACAATCGAACAAGATTCTGCAATTCGCGGAATACTCCTTTTCTTTTATTTCGACACGAAAGTCATTAATGTTTTAATATCCTGAAAAATTGGTTATAAATAGTGGCACAAGATGTAGCGATTTTGCCGCATCGATGGCCCCAATCTGGCTTGGGGGCGACTGCGGTAATCTGCAGCAAACCCTTATCCAAGAACACTTTACAACTCAATTTTCTTCCCGGAGAAATCATGGCCACCGCCTCACCCGCAAGCATTCTTCAGGCAACACAAAATCTGGGCCAGAGTCTCTGGCTTGATAACATCAGCCGGTCGCTGATTGTCAGCGGCAAGCTGGCCCGGCTGATTCATGAAGACGGCCTGCAGGGGATGACATCAAACCCGGCCATTTTTGACAAAGCCTTCAGCGAAGGCACAGAATACGACGCTGAAATTCGCACTCTGGCCCGCCAGCACGCCAGCACTCAGGAGATTTACGACAAGCTGACGGTGGCCGATATTCAGGCCGCTCTCGACCTCTTCCGCCCGGTTTACGACACCAGCCGCGGGCTTGATGGCTATGTCAGCCTGGAAGTCTCGCCCCTGCTGGCCCGCGACAGCGACCAGACCCTTTCCGAAGCCGTGCGGCTGTGGAATTTGCTGCGCCGCCCCAACACGATGATCAAAATTCCCGGCACCACAGAGGGCCTGCCCGCGATTGAAGAGGCGTTGTATCAGGGCCTGAATATCAATGTGACACTGCTTTTCAGTGTTGATGCTTACGAGAAGGTGGCCGAGGCCCACATTCGGGCCCTGAAGCGTCGCCATGCCGAAGGCAAGCCGGTGGGGCATGTCAATAGCGTGG
>JBJTRR010000659.1:0-4927 GCA_046076185.1 bacterium
CAAAAAGCCAGTGCCAAAAGCCCCGGTGAAGTTGCTGGCCAATCAGCGGGTGGCCCGGTTGCAAAAGAAATAAAAAAAAGGGAAAGTGCAGAAAATAAAAAAGCCGGGAAAACAAGATTCCCGGTCAAATCATCAAAAGAATTCTTGTAGCCGATTAACGCATGGCGGCATAGCCTTCGGTTTCAAGCAGTTTCTGGGTCACTTCCAACTCGCACTGCTTGCACCACTTCCAGTTTTGCTCGCCAAAGCTGGTATCAAGGTGCTGGCGGGCAACGCGAATCGTGCGAAACCACACCTTGCGAGGCTGGTCGGTTGCCAACTTTTCCAGCTTGTTGCAATGGGCAAAATGCAAAAGATTGGAATTTTTGCCAGGCGCTTTCCGCCCATTCTTCTCGATCCCATGAAAAACGTATCCGATGCACTCGTCGCGCACATCTTCAAATGCGTCGGGCGACTCAATTTCTCTGACCGTTTCGTCGGCTTGCGCTGTGATCATGGAATTATTCTGATCCTTCCAGTCCAAGGGAAATCTCAGGCCCGTTGCGGCCTGTCGAAAACACTGAATACCTCATTCATGCAAATTCGACAAGGCAACTTCACTGATGTTTTTAATACGGGATAAACTCGATTGAATACGCAATAAACCGACACTTCAGTCTTGACAGTATCATCATTTGCTCATTTGCGTTTATTATATTTACCAAGCCATGAAGCCTCTTGTCACGAAAAAAAATCACAGGTCAGCCCTATGAAGCTAATTTTCCGCAAAATCACGACATTTCTGCCGCTCATTTTATTGCTGACGAGCGTAGTTTCAGGCTCTGAATCGGCAAAGCCAAATATTATTGTGATTTTGACAGATGACCAGGGCTGGGGCGACCTGAGCCTGCATGGAAATTTGAATTTAAAGACGCCGAATATTGATTCCATTGCACACAGAGGCGCCCGGTTTGAGCATTTTTATGTCAGCCCGGTCTGTTCGCCCACGCGGGCTGAATTTTTGACAGGGCGATATCATCCACGGGGCGGCGTGCGCAATGTTTCAACCGGTGGCGAGCGGCTTGATCTTGATGAAACAACGCTGGCCGAGTATCTGAAACAGGCCGGTTATCGCACAGGTGCCTAGGGCAAGTGGCATAACGGGTCGCAATATCCTTATCATCCGCTGGGCCGGGGGTTTCAGGATTATTATGGTTTCACCTCGGGCCACTGGGGCGATTATTTCTCGCCCCCGCTTGAGCATAATGGTGAAATTGTCAAAGGCGACGGCTTTATTGCTGACGACCTGACCAACCACGCGATTGCATTTATGGAAAAGAATGACCAGAAGCCGTTTTTCTGCTATCTGGCCTATAACACGCCGCATTCGCCCATGCAGGTGCCTGATGCCTATTACAACCGTTTTAAAGACACTGAATTGAAATCAAAATATCATGGAACTGAAAAAGAGGATATTGCATTTACCAGGGCGGCCCTGGCGATGTGTGAAAACCTTGACGACAACATTGGCCGCGTGCTGAATAAGCTTGACGACCTGAGAATTGCCGAAAATACCATCGTGGTTTATTTTCACGATAATGGCCCCAACGGCTGGCGATATAATGGCGGCATGCGTGGCCGCAAGGGAACGACAGATGAAGGGGGCTTGAGGTCGCCGCTGTTTATCCGCTGGCCTGGCAAAATTCCGGCTGAAACCAAGGTGGGGCGAATTGCCTCGGCCATTGACATCACGCCGACACTGCTGGGGCTGGCGGGAATCAGCCCCACACTGAAAAAACCGCTGGATGGTGCCAGCTTCGCACCAGCCCTGACAAACACCGGGCCCGAACCCGGCGAGAGACTGATCTTCTCGCACTGGGCGGGCAAGGTCTCTGTGCGGTCGCAATCGCACAGGCTGGATGATCGCGGCCGGCTTTATGATATGACAACCGACCCCGGCCAGACAAAAGATGCAAGCGACACAACGCCAGATGTGAAAAAGATGCTGGCCGATGCCGTGGCCACTTGGCGAAACGATGTTCTTATTGGGCTGGCGGGTGTTGACCGCCGGCCATTTACGGTGGGCTATCGCGAATTGCCGATCACCCATCTTCCCGCCCGAGACGCACGCTTTTCTGGCGGTATCAAGCGCAGTGCAGGTGCGCCGAATTGTTCGTTCCTGACGAACTGGCGAAGTGAGGAAGATGTCATTTACTGGCCGGTTGAAATTCATGAGGCCGGAAATTATGAAATGCAATTTCATCACACCATCGCCAGAGAAAACCTTGGTGCGATTATCGAAATTATGCTGAACAACGACAAGATCGCGGAATTTGAATTGAAATCAGTATTCAACCCGCCCCTGCGAGGCATGGAAAACGACCGCGTTCCGCGCGGAAGTGAGTCATATGTCAAAGACTTTCTGCCGATGGCGGTCGGCCCATTCCGGCTTCCGGCCGGCACGGGTGACCTGAAAATCAGGGCGAAAAAGGTAGTTGGCGGCGCAGTGGCCGACCTGCGCGGCATCAGTCTGGTTTTGATTAACAAGTAAGACACAAAAAAAGCCCCGATCCGTCAACCCGCGAATCAATACATCACTCATCTAGTAGTGTATTTTTGTTTTAAGGCTTTAAAATCGTTTTCCTGTATATTCCATAATCGCTTATTTCATAATTATTTAAGATACAATATCCAGATCCTATTCAAAAACATTTACTATTTTTACTAATTTAGTCGAGATTAAGATTGACATACACGATCTACTTAGTGATGATTGAGTGTGTCAAGGATGACTGAAGATCGGGCTGACGATACCGGACTTGTCATTTTTGAGGGTTTACAGGTTAGGAGGTCGTGAAATGTCAGTTGTGGATGATTCGGTTCAAGAGAAAAGCGATTTGAACAGCATTGATCCGGCTGAAATCAGCTTGAGTGAAATGCGCAGAATCTGGGATTTTTTGAACGAGGGCGATTCGAAGAAATCGGCTGGACGCCACCTGCTGCGGCAGATGCTTGGCAAAGTTAAAACTGGCCATGGTTTAGGCGACAGGGTTCGAGGCGCCCGGTCGAGGCGGGAATCGGAATTTTATGGCGACTCCTACAAAAGAGGCTGCCTTTGTCAAGGCTGACGAAACGCAGGCACGTCTTGCTCAGCACATAGCGAACCACGGAGCTTATGATTCACCCGATGAAGGAGGATGGGATATGAAGCGTAAAGGATTTACCCTAATCGAGTTACTGGTGGTGATTGCGATCATTGCCGTTTTGATTTCGCTGCTTCTGCCGGCAGTACAATCAGCCCGCGAGGCTGCCAGGCGTGCCCAGTGCATTAACAACCTGAAACAGGTGGGTCTCGCTTTACACAATTATCACAGCACACACAATTCATTCCCGCCCGGGGCCCTTTTTGGCAGGTCGGGGGGAGATCTATCTGTAGGTAATAACAGAGATTTCAGCGCACATGTCAGGCTGCTGGGATATACCGAACAGGTTGCTTTATATAATGCGGCGAATTTCAACCTGGCCTGCTTTAACGATGAAAATGTCGGGAATCAGGTGAATATCACAGTGACAACCAATCGAATTGGTTTGATGCTATGCCCATCAAGTCCTGCACCAGGCTGGAATCACCAGGGATCTGGAGCATTATTCAACAGCCGTCGTGCGCCAGGCGGAAATTACTTTGCGAGTGTTGGGGCTACGATGGAATTTGCCGGGCAACAAAGCCAGGGCCCGCCCAACGGGATTTTTCAGTATGTTGGCGAGCTTGGCCGCACTTTTGGCGTGGCTGATGTAACCGATGGCACCAGCAACACGGTTGCATTTGGCGAATGGAAAACCGGCAGTGGTGACCCAAATGCAATTACAATTCCTACGGATATTATTTATCTGGGAACATTTCCGCAGGGAACCCAGCGCAACAATGGCTCGATTTCCATTCCTGCACTGGCTGATAAATTGATTCCCTGGTTGCAACAATGCTCGGCTGCCGCAAAGACGCCCGGAAACCGGTTTGGGAAAACGACCACACTGGGTCAAAACTGGTCTCTCGGGCTGGTTGGGTATTCGATGGGTAATCTGCTTTTGCCTCCGAATCCGCTTTACACCAATTGCAGTGTAAATGCAACCGGCACGCTGCAAAGCCCTGGGGTCTGGGGCCTGAGCAGCTATCATCCAGGCGGTGCCAATTTTGTTCTGGCAGATGGTTCTGTGCGATTTCTCAAGAACTCGACAAGCCTTCAGACCATCTGGGCCTTGGGCACTCGGGCCGGCGGCGAAGTGATCTCAGCCGACTCTTATTGAAATTGCTCATCCGCTACGCTGGCGTCCGGATTTCAGATACCGGGCACTAGCGGGCGGTTTCAAAACCCGACTGGGTTGTACTTACACATCATTTTTCAAGGCAAATTGTTGAGAGCCTTTCCTCTCCGGATGTCTTGAAATTCAAATTCGAACAAAGACGAGTGACAAATGCAAATCATCAACAATTTTCGGTTGGAACTTCGCTTCTTAATTGCTCTGAGCCTGGCCTGTATCACATTGGCCGGATGTGGTTCAGGTGACGGCAAAACCCGTGTGGCAGTGGAAGGAGAAATCAAACTCAATGGCAAGGCATTGCCTTCAGGCCTGGTTTCATTTCTGCCGACCGACCACAAAGGCGAAGCAGCCGTTGCCAAGATTGAGAACGGCAAATACAGCATCGAACGGGCCAACGGCCCGGTTCTCGGCTCCTATAAGGTGTTGATCAACTCAAAACAACCCACGGGAAAAAAGTTACGGGACCAGGACAACCCGGCCCAGTTGATCAAGGAAGAGCGTGAAGTTGTGCCGTCGCAATATAACAGCAACTCGACGCTTACTATCGAGATCAAAAAAGGTGGTCAGAAGGATTTTGATCTGAAAGGCGAAGTAAAACAGGTAGCCCTTATTAAACGGTCAGGGCGCTGAA
>JBJTRR010000660.1:0-13465 GCA_046076185.1 bacterium
CGTTCCAGGCCAAGCTGCTCTGCCCGGTGGGCAGCCAGTTCATCAAGATCAATACCCATCGCCCCGCGCTGCACCTTGCCATGGGTCAGCAGTTGATCCATGATCCAACGGGCCAGATTAATCGGGATCGAAAAGCCGACCCCTTCGCTGCCGCCGCCCTGCGAGGCGATGGCCGTGTTGATTCCGACAACTTCACCTTTCAGATTGACCAGTGGCCCGCCGGAATTGCCGGGGTTGATAGCCGCATCGGTCTGGAGAAAATCCTGATTTTCCACGCCGTCCTGAAATAGCTCGGCTTCGTGCCGGCCCCGGGCCGAGATGATACCCTGGCTGACCGAGTGCATCAGCCCGAACGGGCTGCCCAGGGCAAGCACCCATGTGCCCACACTCACATCATCTGAATCACCCATGCGGGCGGGTTCCAGCTTCGGTGCATTTTCAGGCAGTTGCAGAATGGCGATATCGGCCCGGGGGTCAGTCCAGACACGTTCCGGAGAGATCACTCGGCCGTCGTTCATTTGAATGCGAATCTGCTTTGGCCGCGACTGAGTGACGACATGGTTATTTGTCATGATGTACTGGCCAGGATGCTCAGAGGCGACAATCACGCCCGAGCCGCTCTCTTCCACCTGGCCACCATTGCCTTCGCTCTTGCGGGCGACGATATGCACAACCGAAGGCGAGAGCCTTCGTGAGACCTTCTGGAAGATTGTGTTGACTGGCTGGAACTGGCGATAAGATTCGATTATATCAGAAGTTGCGATATCTTCAGCAGGCGGGTTGGCAGGTGCCTGAACCTGAGAATTCAGGGGTTGTTGGGCCTGAACGGGTTGCCGCAGGCCCGGGCCGATGCGCCAGCCGAGATCAATGCCCAGCGTGAGTGTGGGAATAAGCCAGAGGGCCGAAATGTGGCGGTTTTTCATGATCTCAAGTCCGCAAGTGCCTGGGCGAGTCTCGCTGAAATCCAGCCATGATTCTTTCATAAGTCATTATAAACCAATTCCGGCAGGTACCGAAGGCCGGGGTGGAAAAATTAGATTTTGGCTATGAAAAAAAGCCACCCCTATGGGAGTGGCTTTTGAGGGTTTGAGTTTCAGGCTGATGATCAGCGGCCGGATTCGGAAAGATCAACTTCCATATCGCTGAGGTTCAGGCGGCTTTCGCTGTTGCCGGAATCGCGAACCGAGTTCCAGCGGTTTGGCGTAAAGCGTGACCTGGGCATGCCATAAGTGCCACGCTTTTCGGCGGCCCGGGCACAGTCAATGCAGCAGTTGGTGTAGGGCAGGGCGTTAAGCCGTTCCACAGCGATCTTCTCGCCGCAGTCTTCGCAGCGGCCGTAAACGCCACGGGCCATCATCTCAAGTGCATGCTCAATCTGCTCCAGTTCGCGGCTTTCAATTTCCACAAGCTGGGTGTTGATTTCTTCGTTGGCTGCGTCAACAGCGGCATCGACGGTATCGCCGACGAAATCTCTTGCCGCCACCTCACGCAGGCTGTTCAGGTCGCCCGCCAGGGCCTTCCTGAGTGCATCGCGGCGGGTTGTGAGCCGCAAATGCAATTTTTGCATCGAATCTTTGCGTATCATAAATCCAGTCTCCCCGTTTCGAACATAATTGGTGCCGAGTCAAAGCTCCACCGGGGTGCTGATCTGCCGAAAAATGGATGGATCAGTTCGTGGATGAAATCCCGCCGGTTTTATGGGAACGCCGCCTCTCAGCGACACCGGCTACAGACAATGCACCCCGCTTTTGTGGAGAGGGTCAAAATTATCAGGTCTGACCTTGACAATTATGCGCCCTTTTCCCCGGGATTTTCACCCGGTCTGAAATTTATACGCAGAAGCCGGCAAAAAGTTTGAAGGATTAGCCGGAAAGTCAATGGAATTTTTTGGTCTTAAATATTTAACCGTATATTTTGATTAGGGTTAGACATAAATAACGATTCTTCAAAATATAACGGATAAGAGCTTTTGAATTTCCTGATTTTCGCATGACACTTGGAATTAAATTGATATCTGGCTTTGCAACTTGCCTTTTTTTGTTTTTTTCAAAATTTCCTGATGCTGAACCGGCCTTCCGGGCGAAACCACGAAGCGTCGTCGCCCAGCGACCGCCAGTGCTGTTCCACCGCTGATTCTACCAGAAACCTTTGCTGTGTCTCGGGATGAGTGAAAGTCAGCGAGCGTGCGTGAAGGGCCATTTTCCAGTCGTGTGGCCACAGTTCACTTGGCTTGCCATAGCCAAGGTCGCCAATAATTGGCCAGCCCCGCCCGGCTGATTGAACGCGTAACTGATGCATTCGGCCGGTTTTAGGCCAGAGCGACAACCAGCCAAGCCCCTCTTTCAGGCCGATTGACTGCAGCTTCTGCCAGTCGGTGCGGGCCGTCTGCCCGCCGGGTGCCCCGGGGCTGCACCGGCCCACTACGTTCTTGCCGTTCTGCCGATTGACAATCAGCCAGTCTTCCCAGGTTCCTGAATTGGCAGGTGGGCCACCTTCAACCACCGCCCAGTATTGTTTGATGACTTTACCCTTGGCGAATTGTTCGGATAAACGCCGGGCAGCACGCGGGTTACGTGCCCACACCATGACACCGGAAACTGGCCTGTCAAGCCTGTGGACTGTGCCCACAAAAGCCTGTGAGGCTTCGCTTGTATGCCATCGCCGGGACAGCCATGCCTGCACGCAGGGGTCGCTGGCAGTGGTTGTGCCGGGTAGCCCTGGAACTGTCAGCCAGCTCGCCGGCTTGAAGACAACGGCCAGCGACTCATCTTCCCAAATGATTTCAGGCTCAACCCGGGCCGCCACTTCGGCGGCTGATGGCCGGCTTTTATCTTCTTGCGAGTGAGTGGTTTCCGATGACATCAGGGGCTTGTTTCGGGCACCAGGGGCGGAATTCCGGGATTACCTGGAAGAGCCGGTGGTGCATGTTCGGAAGTGCTTGCCGGGCCAGCAGGTAAAGAGCCCGGTGGAGCTATGGCCGTGGGTGGTGGCACCAGCGGCGGTGGCGGCAGAGAGATGGGCGGATCAAGCGGCTGGGCTGGTTTGGGTTGATCGGTTGAGGCCCGCTGAATGGCTGAATCGCTTCGCGATGAGCTGCCATTGCCCAGCCCCTTCATGATTCCGCCCAGTTTGGGCAAACCAGAACTGCTTGTAGCTGAGGGGTTTCGGGAGGGTTCGGCCAGAAGAATGCTGTCTGTATTGTTGTTGCTCGGGGTGGTGAATTCGTTGCGATTCGCGATGCTGGTTTGTGACTGGCCGGGCGCTGAAATGCCGGGGGCCACCTGATTTGCTGCGTCAACCATATAGCCATTGCTTGGGGCTGAGCCAAAACCCACAGGCTGTTTCTTGCCATCGGCCGCAAACTTTGGCGGCGGTGGAACTTCCGGTCGGGTTGTGCGGCAGCCGAATTGTGCGGCAAGCGTGATTATCAGCAGACATTGCCAGGCACATTTTGATTGTTTCACCACGGCGCGGCTCCTTCCCACCGTCAGATTCTTCCATGAACTTGAATTATTTTCGGGATAATCGAAAAAAACTCAAGCCGAGTATGGCGATTCAACAAACGGGGCCATTTTTCGTCTGCACAAAATGAATTGACAGGCATGATCGCTTTGGTTCTTAAGCCAGTGCCAGATTTTCGCTCCCCAGGCGATTCAAACTCTTTCAAAAAAACACCCCATCGCTTGCACGAGAGGGTGTTTTAGGTTCGTCAGCTTTGGTAATCCGTTATTTTTTGGCAGCCACAGCAGCACGGGCGGCAGCGGCAACATGGCTTGCCGTGAGGCCATAGGCTTCAATCAGGGCTTCAGGCGAGCCGCTTTCGCCAAACTGGTCGCCCAGATTGACATAGCGAACGGGAACGGGCTTGATCTCAGCCACATTCATGGCCACCACCGAGCCGAGGCCACCATGGGCCAGATGCTCTTCAGCCACAACAATTGCGCCGGTTTCTTCAGCGGCAGCTTTCAGGGCTTCGCGGTCAATCGGCTTGATGGTGTGCATGTCAAGCACCCGGGCCGAGATGCCTTCGGCTTCAAGGGCTTCAGTTGCATCAAGGGCCGGCCCGACCATGAGGCCATAGGCAACGATCGTCAGATCTTTGCCTTCTTTAAGCTTGTTGGCTTTGCCAAGCGTGAAGGGGGCGTTGTCGCCCTCGTAAATTTTGGGTACATCGGGTCGGCCGACACGCATGTAAACCGGGCCCTGATGGGCCAGCATCGCGGCGGTGGCGGCCCGGGCCGAGGTTTCATCGGCCGGCACAACGACGACAAAGCCGGGAAGAGAGCAGGCCAGGCCAATGTCTTCCACGCCCATCTGGCTGGCACCATCTTCGCCGATTGAGATACCGGCATGGCTGCCCACAACCTTAACATTAAGCTTGGGGTAAGCCACGCTCATGCGAAGCTGGTCGTAAGCATTACAGATGATGAACGCGGCAAAGCTTGAGACGAGCGAGATGTGCCCGGCAGCGGCCAGTCCGGCGGCAACACCCACCTGATTTGATTCAGCAATGCCCACATTGAAAAAGCGGTCGGGGTATTTATGGCCGAACCACTCGGTGCGAGTCGAATTGCCGACATCGGCATCAACCACGACCAGACTGCCGAACGATTCGCCAAGGCTTTCAAGGGCACGACCGAAAGCGTCGCGCGTGGCCTTGCCCAGCGGGCGGGATGATTTGACTGAGGAACTGGCTCCTGCCATTTTAGTGCTTGCCTTCTTTGGTAATCAGGGTCGAGTTGAATTGTATTGAAAAGATTGGCCTGAAAGAGTTTATGTCATGCCACACCGGCTTCGACTTCGGCCAGCGCTTCTTCAAGGTGCTTGGCGGGCATCGGCTTGCCGTGAAAGTTTTCGTCTTTGAGTTTGGCAAGCAGGTTCAGCATGCCATAGCCCTTCTTGGTGAGCGAAACAATGCACGAGGGACGCCCCTTGGTGGCCCGGGCTCGTTTCAGGGCTTCAATCACTTCTTCCTGATCATTGCCGTTAATCACCTGAGTGGCCCAGCCGAACGCGGCAAATTTCCCGTCGATCGGGTCCATGTTCAGCACATCAAAAGCCGAGCCGGTCTGCTGATAACCATTGCGGTCAACAATACAGGTCAGGTTATCAAGGGCATACTTGCCGGCGCTGGCGGCAGCTTCCCAGATCTGGCCCTGACCCAGTTCACCGTCGCCCGTCATGACATAGGTATGGGCACCATTTTTGGCAAGCCGTGCGGCCAAGGCATAGCCCACGCCCATGGAAAGGCCCTGACCGAGCGAGCCGGTTGAGGCTTCAATGCCACCCAGACGCAGCATATTCGGGTGGCCTTCAAGGCGGCTGCCCAGCTTGCGCAGGGTCATCAGTTCTTCATGCTGAAAGAGACCCTTGTGTGCCAGAGCGGCGTAAAGCACAGGGGCAGCATGACCTTTGGAGAGGATGAAGCGGTCGCGATTGGGGTCTTTAGGGTTTTTGGCATCAAAATTGAGGAAGCCGCCGAAATATAGTGCGGCAATCACCTCAACGGCCGACATGGAGCTGGAAGGGTGGCCCGATCCGGCTTCAGTCGTCATCCGGAGGATGTCCTTGCGAAGCTCTTTGCCAATGGCTTTTAACTGATCAAGAGATACGGACACTTGCTCATTTCTCCTCTGGATTAGCTGCAGACGCTTCAGCGAATCGCCTGCCCAGATTTCCAAAAAGTCATTTCGATTCAGACAGTCAAACCAGAAAATACGTTTTTCAGCCATTCTTGGCAAGTGGCGCGTAAGGTTTTTCAGGTAAAACCATTGATCGATGTGCAATGCCCCTGCATGTTTTTCCGTCTTGGTCAGGAAGATCGACTTAGTCAGAAAAGATTGCCCAGACTTTGCAGGTTCTAATTTGTGATATAGTAGATTGTCAAAGTCTGCAGGTGGCCATGTTTTTTGGAGAAGTGCCACCAACACCCATGGCGAGAACCCCAGCGAATCGCGAATCAACGATGCTGAAAAATCAAACAAAAACTCTGCCGATGGTGATTGGTCTGGGGCTTTTGGCTGGCGTTTTGGTATTTGCCAGGGGTTATATCAGCCAGGCCAAGCCGATCCGGGTTGGGATTCTGCATTCACTGACGGGCCCGATGGCCATCAGTGAAAAGGCGATGGCTGACGCAGAAATACTTGCCATTGAAGAGATTAACAACAGTGGTGGTTTGCTGGGCCGGCCTGTTGAATATGTTGTGGCTGACGGGAAGTCGGACTGGCCGACATTTGCGCGGGAAGCCGAGCGGCTGATTGAACAAGAGCATGTTGATGTGATGATCGGTTGCTGGACATCAGCCAGCCGAAAAACGGTTTTGCCGGTGGTTGAATCGAAAAACCACCTGCTGATTTATCCGATGGCCTATGAAGGGCTTGAGCAATCGCCGAATATCATTTACACCGGGTCGGCGCCGAATCAGCAGATATCGCCGGCGATCAGCTGGGCTCAACGCGAGCTGAAGGCCAGGCGGTTTTATCTTGTTGGGTCTGATTACATCTGGCCTCATTCGGTGAACGCCATCGCAGCCGAGATTGTGCAGTCAGTTGGGGCAACCGTGGCGGGCACAAGCTATCTGTATTTCGGAACAAGTCAGGTTGACCATGTTATTGCCGATATTCTTGAGAAAAAACCCGATGTAATTATCTCTACTGTTGTGGGAGATACTAACAAGGCTTTTTACAATGAACTTTATAAGGCCGGTATCACAGCCGACAAAATTCCTGTGATTTCTTTTTCGATAGCCGAGACCGAACTTTCAGTGCTGCTGCGAGAGATTCCGCCGCAGTCGATTGTCGGCCACTATTCGGCCTGGAATTATTTTCAGACGATCAATCGTGATGCCAATCGCAAGTTTGTCAAAGCGTTTCAGGCCAAATATGGTAGCGATCGAAGCATGAACGACACTGTATGTGCTTCGTATAACAGTGTTTACTTCTGGGCACAGGCTGTGCGTGAAGCGGAATCAACCAGCCTTGAAGCCGTTCGTAATACGATCAGGCACCAGAGCCTTGATGCCCCCGAAGGCATTGTGTCAATTGATTTCGACACAAACCACACCTGGCGGCCAAGTTATATTGCCCAGGCCCGGGCCGACAGCCAGTTCGATATTCGCTGGACAAGCGACAATCCGCTGAGACCTGTTCCTTTTCCCAACACCCGCACCCGGCCGGAATGGAACCGGTTTCTGAACGATCTGTTTGTGAAGTGGAATCGCACCTGGTCGAACCCTCGCGACGACCGCAGCCATACCAGCCCTGGCCCATTGAAGACGAGTGAACCAACTGAAAAACAGCCCCGGCCGGGCAGCACGGCAGCATCGCCACCTGTTCCGCCGGCAGTGGCAAAGCCAGCCAAAGAAAAAGAAAAGGCTGAAAATAAGGCAGCCACATCTCGCGAAAACAGTCAACCTTAAGCCCGACTGACCAGACCACAGCACCATGAGCATAACGAATTACTTCAGCAAGTCGCTTGTCAGAAAGCAGATGATCTGGTTTCTGGGAATGGCCCTGGTGCCAAGTGTTCTGCTGACATTGCTGATCACCCGCATGTCGATGATTTCGATTCGCGAAAATGTGCAGCGAAGCCTGGTGGTGCATGCCGATGACAAGCGATCAGCCCTTGAGTATTATGCTGCGGCCAGGGTGCGTGATGTCAATGCCGTGACCAGCGGGCGAACGATCTCAACAGCCACAATTCAGGCTGAAGAGGTGACTGATCGGGATGGATTCAGGGCCGATACGCCTGCTTATCAAAAGCTGCTTTCCGATCATACTTCACGCATTGCCAAATTAATTGGGTCGCTGAATTTTGAAGATGCGTTATTGTTAAACAAAGATCAGCAGGTGGTTTTCAATCTGTCTAACCCGGCAAAAATTGGCGACTGGCTGATGCAACCGCCTTTTGACCGGACACGGCTGGCTCAGTCGGTGCGGCGGGTTTCGACCATACTCCAGCCCGAATTTTCAGACTTTGAAACCCTGCCGGGCGAGACCAGGCAGTCCAGCTTTCTCATCAGCCCGATTTTTGATGAAAATAAGTTGATTGGCACAATTGTTGTGAAGATTGACGAAGTCGATCTTTATAAAATCGTGAATGATTTTACCGGCCTTGGTTCAACCGGCCGCGTGCTTGTGGGCTCAGCCAACACCGACGGACCAACTGGCCTGGCCAGGCTGATTATTAAGCCGCGGCAGGTTGCAAACGTGCCTGAGGAGAAGGTCGTAAGGCGTGCGGCGGGCCAAATTAACCCGCTTTTTGAAGCGATTGACGGTGGGCGGGGTTTTGAGCAGGTGATCACGGCCGATGGCCGGCCCGTGGTGGCGGCATGGATGTATGTGCCGTCGTTTCGCTGGGGGCTGGTGGTCGAACAGGAATTTGCCGAGGCTTTTGAACTGACAGAGCGCATTCAACAGGCCGGGCAGGCCTTGCTGCTTGTCACGGCAGTGCTGGCCCTGCTGATTGCCCGCTGGGCATCGCGAAAGCTGGCCGGGCGGGTGGTGGCCGTGGCTGATTCGGCCATGCTTCTGGCATCGGGCGAGCTTTCTGCCAGAGCGCCGGTTGATGGCGATGATGAAGTGGCCCGGATGGCTGGTTCGTTTAACGTGATGGCAGAAAAAATTGAGACATCTGACAAGCTTCAGTCTCAAAACATTTCCAAGCTTGAAGCCAATGCCAGGGCCCTGATGGAAGCGGCCGAGCTTCAGGAGAAAACCCGCCTGACGCTGCAACAAACGGCCGAGGAGCTGAGCCACGCCGGTGAAGACCTGGTGGAAATGTCTCTGGAAGGCAACCAGACAGCGACAGAGCAGGCATCGGCCGTGAGTGAGGTGGTGGCCACGGTTGAGCAGATTCGCGCCACGGCCGAGCAGACATCGTCGCGGGCCGAGGCCGTAGCATCACTTACAAATAACTCAGCCCAGGCTGTGGCTGAAGGGGCAGACCTGGTGAACCAGATCGTTTCCGCGATGAATGATCTGCGTGATACGGTGAATGACTATGCCCGCGAAATTGCTTCGCTGACGGAGCGGATGCGGCAGATTGACCAGATTACCGACACGGTGAATGAAATTGCCGATCAATCGAAACTGCTGGCCCTGAATGCCACGATTGAAGCGGCCAAGGCCGGCGAGCAGGGCAAGGGCTTTGCCGTGGTGGCCGGCGAGGTGCGAAACCTTGCGGAACAGTCAAAAACGGCGAATACCAAGATCAGGTCTATGCTTGGCGAGATTCGCAAGGCGGCCGACAGCACCGTCATTGCAACCGAAAAAGGTGTCAACGGTGTTGATCTGACACTTGGCAAAACGAAGGTGGCCGGAAAGGTGATTGAACAGCTTGCCGAGTCGCTGAATCAGGCGGCATCGGCCGTGAGCCAGATTAGCTATGCCACACGGCAGCAATATGTTGGGATCGACCAGATTAATCAGTCGATGCGAGAATTCCAGGAAACCACCCGCCAGCTTACGGCGAATATGAAAAAGACGCAGAGTGCCTCAGAGCTTCTTAACGAACTTTCCGGCAGTCTGCTGGAATTGACGGGCAGGGAAAGCTGATATTTTTCATTGTTTCAATCGTAAAAAAATGTAAATTTCAGGAATCACTTCCTGTTAATCCGCGATAAGTTAAAGAAAATCAGAATCAATTCACGCTGAATTTAGGCGGGAAGCTAACTTCTTTTGCCTTTTCAGCGATGTTCGGGTCGGTCATCATGCGAAGGATTTCAATTAAATAGTTAACCCGAAAATGGACATCTGTCATGCCCAGAATCATTTGCTTGATGGAGGCCGGAAGTGTGATGGCCTGACTGATGAGATCGCTGACGAGTGCAGGGTTACGCGATGTTTTCAGGATACGACGAATTTCGGTGTCGCCGGGGTGGTTCGGGTCAGCCTCATTCAGGATGGTGGCGAAGCGACCAACCATCTCCTGAAAAGACTCGGGGGTAACGGCTTCCAGATTATTTTCCAGCAAAAGTTCGGCTTCGGCTTCACGGTAAAGTTTGCCGGGAGTGTTGATCTCGGCAACGATTCGAACGCGTTTGATTCCAGCCAGAAGAAAGTTATATCGCCCATCATCAAGGCGTTCGTGCTGAATGATCCTGCCGATGCAGCCCACACTCTCAAGCAGTGGCCCGCGAGGAGTGGGGATGAGTTCACTGGTGGGCTGAATTAATGTTATCAGCCTGTCGGTGGCCAATGCATCGCTGGTCATCTGGCGGTAACGAGATTCAAATACATGCAGTGGCACGACTGCATGCGGAAACATGACCATTCCCTGCAACGGGAAGAGTCGCGTTACTCCTCGGAATTCGTCCAGATTGAACTCGGGCATTGATGCTCAGCAAAAATACGATGCGAATTTCCAGCAAGAATCAGGACAGTTCCAACACTTGCTTTCAATACTATTGATTTATGTTATGACCCCGATAGGGGTTGGCAAGGGCTGTGCCATAAAAAAACGATGGTTAGCCAAAAGCAAGTTCATTTCGCGGCACCTCTGTGGCTCAAAACGAGCTGATTGTGTAGATTAATGAAAGTTTTGATCCATAAGCCATCTTGAATATCGTCAAAAAAAATGCCTGAAGCCAAGAAATTGCCTGATTTTCGCCTGACAAAAAAGCATTCCGAAGCGGTTTGTTCGGGATTGGCAAGGCTTTATTCTGATGCCCGATGTGCCCTTGATTTTCGAAATCTGTTCGAATTGACGGTTGCCACGATACTTTCCGCCCAGTGTACCGATAAACGCGTGAACATGGTCACGCCCAGGCTTTTTGAAAATTATCCTGGTGCCGCCGCACTGGCCGCCGCCGAACCGGCCGAGTTGGAAAAGCTGATCCATTCCACCGGATTTTATAAAGCCAAGGCGAAGAATCTGATCGCCATGGCCCGGGGACTGGTTGAGCGGCATGGCGGCGAGGTGCCCGAGGATATGGCCGAACTGACGAAGCTGGCCGGCGTGGGGCGAAAAACGGCGAATGTGGTGCTGGGCGTGGGCTGTGGCAAGGCGGAAGGGATTGTGGTTGATACGCACGTGACACGGCTATCGCGGCGGCTGGGCCTGACAAAACAGCAGGGGGCCGTGCCGATTGAACGCGACTTGCTGAAGCAGGTTCCGCAGGCCCAGCGTGTGCTGATTTCACTGCAGATGATTGACCATGGCCGGGCCGTGTGCAAGGCCGGGCGTCCAGCGTGCAACAAGTGCGGGCTGGACGAAATTTGCCCCAAGATTGGCGTGGAATTGGCTGCTGGCAAAAAGAGCCCGGGTGTTGCTGAAAAACCTGCAAAACTGAAAAAAGCGACCACCGAAAAATCAGCCTCATTGCCAAAAGCGTCAAAAAAGCGAAAATAGTAAAATTGAGTTCAGGAACGCCCGTGGCCAGTCTTGTGAACTGAAGAGATCAGATCAGGCAATTAGACAAGATGCATATTTCCGACATTCTTAACCAGCAGCGGCCGTGCTTCAGCTTTGAATTCTTTCCGCCCAAGACCGAAGCGGCGGCCGAAGAGCTTTTTGCCACGATTGCCCGCCTGCAGGAACTGCACCCGGCCTATGTTTCAGTGACCTACGGCGCCGGTGGCTCGACCCGCGAACGCACGCACGACCTGATTGTGCGCATTCAAAAAGAAACAAACCTGACGGCTGTCAGCCACCTGACAAGCGTCTGCCACACGCTGCCCGAGCTTGAGGCGATTGTTGACCGCTATATGGCCTCAGGTATTGAGAATATCCTGGCCCTGCGTGGCGATACGCCGAAGAACGTGGAAGGCTATGACCGGGCCAACGACGCTTTTCAATATGCCGAAGAGCTTGTCCGGTTTCTGAAAGAACGGTCAACCCGCGGCGGCGGCCGGGGCTTTGGCATTGGTGTGGCCGGCTTCCCCGAAGGACACCCGGAGATGCCGAACCGGATCAGGGAGATGGACTACTTCAAACGTAAGATTGATGCCGGTGCAGATTATATCTGCACACAGCTCTTCTTTGACAACCGGGATTTTTACGACTTCCGCGAGCGGTGCGAACTGGCTGGTATTCATGTGCCAATTATCGCGGGAATTATGCCGATTCTGACGCGATCAGGCCTGGCACGCATGGCCGAACTGGCGTTGGGCTCGCGTTTCCCGGCCAGGTTGCTGAAGGCTCTTTCCCGGGCTGAGGATGATGCCGCTACGGCCCGGGTGGGCACGCACTGGGCGACGGAGCAATGCCGCGACCTGATTGATAATCAGGTGCGGGGCATTCATTTTTATACGCTGAACAAGTCAGACGCGACGCGGCAGATCTTTGAAAATCTGGGCGTTTCAAGCACGCGATCACTGCAATCTGCCTGATAAGCGTAGCACAGTTCTTTAGGGGGTGTGTCGATTGAGATGGCTGCTGACGACACACCGGCAAAAGAGAGCCCGGAAGAGCTGAAAGCCCTGCGAGAGCAAATCAGGGCGTGGGCCCTTGAGCTTGGCTTTGACGCAGCCGGCTTTGCCCCGGCCGTGGTGCCGCCGGGTTATGGGCATTATCAGGAATGGCTGGCGGCCGGGCACGAGGCAGGCATGGCCTATATGCGGCGGCAGGAAGCGGCGAGACGGCATCCTTCCTCCGTTCTGGAACCGGTTGCGACAGTGATTGTCGTCATGCTGAACTATCGACCCGGCGGCGATTTAAGCAAGGTTGGCAAACCTTCTTCCAGGCACGGGCGGGTGGCGGCCTATGCCAGAGGTGTTGATTACCACGGTGTTTTCTGGCAGAGACTGGAAGGGTTGCTTGGCAAGATCAAGGCCGAACGACCGGATGTGCAGGGGCGGGCTGTGTGCGACAGTGCGCCGCTGATGGAACGCGACTATGCCTGCCTGGCCGGGCTGGGCTGGGTGGGCAAAAACACGTGTATGATCAGCCGAAAAGTGGGCAGCATGACCTTGCTGGGCAGCCTGCTGGTTGACTTGCCACTGCCGCCGGATGAACCCTTCACCGCCGACCACTGCGGCACCTGCACCCGCTGCCTTGACGCCTGCCCGACCGATGCCTTTGGCGGGCCCGGCCAGCTTGATGCTCGCAAGTGTATCAGCTATTGGACGATTGAACATAAAGGCCCGTGGACAGAAGAAACACCTGATAGCATGCATGGATGGGTGTTTGGATGCGATGTGTGCCAGGAGGTTTGCCCATGGAATCGCAAGAGCCCGGTGGGCCAGGATTTGGAAGTGGGCAGCCGGGCAGCTTGGGCTGAAGTCGATTTGCTGGACTGGCTTAAGATGGAGCCTGAGGCGTTTCGGCGGATGATCAGGGGGACGGCCTTGGAGCGAACCAAACGTGCGGGCCTTTTGCGTAATGCCATGTCGATATTGGTTGAAGAGGGCGACCCGGCCGCGGTGACGGAAATTCGCCGGCTTGCCGAAAGCGACCCCGATGAAAAAGTGCGGCAGGCAGCGGAAGAGGGATTGGCGAAGTTGAATGCTAGAGGCGGTGATTTGCA
>JBJTRR010000661.1:0-1143 GCA_046076185.1 bacterium
TCGTCGGTAATCTGCCGCGAACCATCCGAAAGCTCTTCGGCCGCCATCGTTGCACCTTCAAGGGCTGTCAGAGCGACACGGGCATCGCCACCTGCCTGCTCGGCCAGCCATCGAATCGTGCCTGAATCGGCTGCTGGTCGAAACAGGCCAAGGCCGCGTTTTTGATCAGTCAGTGCTGTTTGAAGTAATTTTTCTAGATGATCTGTTCCCAATGGCTGCAGGACTAAAACGCGTACACGCGACAGCAGTGCCGAATTAACTTCAAATGACGGGTTTTCCGTTGTTGCACCAATGAGTGTTACTGTGCCATCTTCAACTGCCGGAAGAAGAGCATCCTGCTGAGATTTGTTAAACCGGTGAATCTCGTCAATAAAGAGCAATGTGCGGCCCCCGTGGCGACGCCGCTGTCGGGCTACGCTGATAGCTTCGCGCAATTCTTTGACACCCGAAAGCACTGCCGAAAGCGGAACAAAATCGGCGCTGGTGCATCGGGCAAGCATGCAGGCGAGCGATGTTTTTCCAGTACCCGGCGGGCCCCAGAAAATCAGCGATGGTAAAGGGCCTTTGCCTTCCACAACGCGTCGAAGTGCCTTGCCAGGGCCAATCAAATGCTCCTGCCCTACATAATCTTCCAGTGAAACAGGTCGCATCCGTTCAGCCAGCGGTGCTGTAGTTGGCTGTGACTCATTGAAAGTGGCATCGCCTGATTGATCAGCTTGAGGTGATTCGGAAACATGCGAATGACCGAAGAAATCAGGCTCGTCGCCAAAAAGGCTGTTCTTCTGCGATTTGGCCATGAATGAAGTCGCCTTTTTTGATTGTTAACGAGCTTTCTGTTGCCATTGGACTCGAACATAACAAAAAAACATTATGAAATGCAAAGCTGTTCGCACCGGGGCCGCTGTTTGATTACAATCAAATCCTGTCACTCTAATGCATCATCTGACGAACTTAAAACCCGGGAGTTCCTTCGAATATGGCTCGATTTTCAGGCCTGATTCTACTCATGGCGGCTTTGTTGCCCGCTGGTTTTCCGCACAATGCTGCTGCTGAAGAAAAGCGGCCCAACGTACTGATTTTCCTGACCGACGACACCGGCTGGGCAGAATACGGTTTTCAGGGTTGCAAAGATATCGCAACACC
>JBJTRR010000662.1:0-3818 GCA_046076185.1 bacterium
GAGCGCAGCCCCAAGGGGTAGTAATGTCGCGATAGCACCCGAAGGCCTCGCAGGTAACTTTTACAAGGGGCACATCTTCTGGGATGCAGATGTGTGGATGCTGCCTGCATTGCTTGTTGATCGGCGTGAGCCTTTTGCCGGTCGGGTTCCGATTGATGTCAGGAATCTGCCTTATGGAGTCAGGGTGCTTGATATTGGCCTGAATGGTGTGCTGATCACCGAAACGCAGAAACAGCGTGAAATTCGAATTTATGCCGAGCCATGGGTGAAAGCTCAGAAACGTCCGTTTTTTGCCGTGGGTCGAGCCGAATCCGCCGGAACATCTGACAGCAGCCCGCCCATCATGCTCGAAGTCGAATCACGCTAGTACGGCTGAAATCAGAAAATACCACGTCTGTTTGACTGTTGACATGAGCGATAAAAAACCAGAAACCAACCGTCAGGTTTTAATTCTTTTTCTGATCTTGATTTCAACTGTCTTTGTGTGTGAACTTGCCGGATTAGAGGTCACAGGCGGCGACCCTGACCGCTTCTTCAGGCCATTGAAATCAGAACTTGTACGCAACATTAAACAATTTCAATTACCGCTCTGGAGCGATTTATTCGGTTTTGGCATGCCGCTGGCTGCACAAAGTGAAATTGGTGCGTTTTATCTGCCTCATTATTTCATTTATGGGATTTTTGGAGTGGGAAGCGGCTATCGGCTCAGCATGGTCTTACATCAGGCATTAGCTGCATTTTTTATCTGGAAATTATCAAGGCGTTGGAATTCCAGCACTCTCGGATGCATGATGGCTGTGCTTATCTATATTTTTGGCGGATTTCCGACAGTTCAGGCCAGTAAGGAATGGGCTGTTCTAGGCATGGCATGGCTACCGGGCGCATATCTGGGCACAGAAATATGGCTGGAATCAGAAAGTAAAAAAGGAATTGCACTCTTGGGCCTGTCGTTGGCATGCCTTGCCCTGATCGGGCATTTTCAGATGGCTCAATTAACATCACTCGGCTTATTCCTGTGGGTTCTTGCCAGAATGATTGGCAACAGGCAAATAATTCGAAAGATCCCCGGATTGATCATGGCCGTTGTCATAGCCATTTGTGTTGCATCGCCACAACTCGCACTTTCATGGCAATATGCTGAAGAAGTCGGTGCGACGGATCGTTCTTTCAGCACACTTGCCTATTATTCCTATCCGACTTTAAATTTTCTGGAATTGATATTCCCCTTATGGACAAGAACACTGGCCGGGGGCCCGGAAGGGGCATACTGGACAATTCATCAGACGACTCAATTTGAGGCCTGTCAGTTTGTCGGATCATGCGGAATCATTTTCGCCATTCTCGGTCTTTGCCAGAAGGAATCAAGAAAATATTCTGCAGGCCTTTTGCTCATTTCAATCATTTCTATTGCAATTTCCACAATGCCGCAGTGGTCGCCGCAAAGCTATGCCTCTATCCTGCAAATTCCGGGGATGGGCCTGTTTCGCTGCCCTGCCCGCTATGGCGTTTTATTGCATTTTGCTTTGGCCATGCTGGCCAGCCTTGGCTCAGGCGGAAGATTAAGAAAAATTCCATTGATCATGATCATTTCTGTATTTACAATCAGTTACTATCAGCTTATACACATACCTGATATTGTTTATAACATTGCCGGCTCTCAAATCAGGCCAAGATTTGACGTCGCAAAAACTATTATTGCCGGAACTCAGTGCTTCTTGATTGCATTATTCCTGGCCAGCCGTCAATCTGCCAGAAAACCTTTATGGCAAGCGGTAATACTGTTATTTCTGTTTTCTGAATTAATGTATTTTTATTATGCAGGGCCAACCCGGTGGGGCAAGTCGCTTGATATGATTCACACGAGTTCACTGCTTGAATCGCTTACCGGGGCGGATTCCCCCGGTTCTCTCTGCGGGCCTGTGGATAACATGCCCGTTGTTGCAGGGTCAAGAACAGTGGCCGGCTATTTTGGTGTCAAAATGCCACCGGCCAACGAGATGGCGAAGGGCGTTGTCGAGTCGATCATCAGGCTTGATCAGCAGGGCCGAACTGGTGAAATGGATGCATACCTGCGCCGGTTGGGAGCCACGCATCAGTTACATTTGTCGGCTGTTGCCGTCGCAAAGATTTTTAAGGAAGACCCGCTTGCCAAAGCCATTTCTGCTCTGCAGGGCAGGAACCAGCCACTTTACCTGCGAAAAATTGAAAATCCCCAAAATGCCATTGCTGTTTTTAATGGACAGATACAAAAAGCCAATGATGACAATTCAGCATTTCTGCAGTGGTTAAATCAGCCTGAGAGCACCAATAACATTTATTATTCTTCAATAAAGCCAGAATTGGTTAATGAAATTCAATCGATGACAATTGATCGAAATGCTGTTGTTGAACCATCAGGCGACTTGCGCAAATTTCGTATAAAACATAGTGGTTCATTGATTCTGATACTCAGAATGACATTTGACCAAGGCTGGAAAATCAAGCAAAAAAACATGACGCAAGCCATGCTATTTCCTCTCAATGGCGGGCTAACCGGGCTTTTGGTCAAATCAACCGAAATGAAACCAGAGACGACCGAAATCGAATTGTATTATTGGCCAGACATCTTTAATTACACTTTACCCATCGCGGCAGCTGGCGTGGCTTGCCTGATTCTGCTTGTTTCGCTAAGGGAATCAGGCAAAACGATCAGAATTGATTAGGCGAGTGCCTTGCGGGCGATGATGATACCGCCCATGACAGGGCGTTCGACATCAGTCACTTCGGGCTGATAGCCAAGACGATTCAGGTGATCAAGCAGTGCACCACGTATTTCAGGTGTCATAATCAGAAATGACCCTGCCAGGCCAAGGGGCAGCGGCCCAACCTGCAGATTCAGGCTTCGGGCAACGGCGGCAGCAGCTTCAGCCAGTTCCACTCCGGCAGGCTTGAGAAATACATTGACGAGCCTGGGCTCGGCCCTGATGGCTTCAATGATTTTCGGCGCAAAGCCGGCAATGCGGGTTCTGTCCATCCCTGGCTCGTAAATCACACTGACAAGCCCCATCGGGTCGCCAGTCACGCCAAAGGCCGCCAGAACATTCTTGGTAAACGACTGGCTTGTCGCTTCTTTCGGCATGCGGCCGTCGATGGATTTTGCCACAAATCGCAGGGTGTCAAGCACCAGTTTATATGCTGAACCCTCATCGCCGATGAGGAACCCCCAGCCACCGGCACGGCTGAAATGACCATCGGGTGATTTGCCGACAGCAATTGAACCCGTTCCCCCAATAATCCCCACGCCCCAGCCATCAGGCGTACCGGCGGCCAGAACAAGCTGGCCGTCATTTGTCATAATCAGCCTGCCAATGGGCACTGCCGACTCTCCTTCAGCCCATTGCTTCAGAATGAGATGGTCTTCATCTCGGTCGAAACCGGCAAGCCCAAGGCTGGCAACGGCCACTGAGGCGGGGGCCAGACCGGCATCGGCAAAGGCGGCCAGAATGCCTTCGTCAATCGCTTTCATCGACCCCCTTGCCCCCACGGCTTTGGGGTTGGAAGGGCCGCTGTAGCCTTCACCAATGATGCTGCCATCCAGTTCGGCCAGAATCACTTCGGTGGAAGTGCCGCCACCATCAACAGAAAGGATAAGCCTGGAATCGACTTCCGGGTGAATGATAATCATTGATTTACCCCTGATTTGCCGGTTTCGGCAGAATGGGCAAGAACCGCTGTGCGAACGTGCCCACCGCCTGATGCCAGAAGCGCCATTGCCCTTTGATGATCTACCCCTGCCAGGGCCATGACAAGTGCCGGCTTGAGATGGCCAGAAGATTCGT
>JBJTRR010000663.1:0-4522 GCA_046076185.1 bacterium
TGCCCGACGCGAGATAGAGCAATCGCACTGGTATGATTACCAGATCACCAATGATCAACTGGACCGGACAGTGGGCGAATTGGTCGCTCTTTGGACTGGTCTGATTTCCGGAGGAGTCTGACACCATGATTGAAGAGCTGAAAGAGGATGCGATCGTCAACAAGGTCGGTGGCCGATTCAAGCTTGCGACATTGATTCAGAAGCGTCTGATTGAAGTCAATCAGGGTGCAAGACCTTACGTGAACATAAATTCCAGCGACAAGCTCCAGATCGTGATTCAGGAAATTCTTCAGGACAAGATTTTCCTTGACCAGTCAAATAATGTTGTCGCGTCATCCGACATCGAAGGCGACTACGGCCAGACCGTTGATCTGACCTGAGTAAAATCTATCAGAATTAGCCTCTGATCCATCCTGAAATAATCAGGATGGATTTATTATTTATTTACTACATTTGCATTGAATAAACCATGGCCGCCAAGCTAAAATACCTTTATCTAACTCACATCATTCCACCCGCGGGGTTCTGCCATGAGACGTTGTCGATTTGCGTCCGGATTACTGCTGGTTTCGGTTATTGCACTCGGTGTCTGGACTAAGACCGATGCTGCCAGGCCCAAGGACGAGCTTCTTGAGCTTTATGGCCAGTTTGTTGATGCCGTAGAGAAGGTTGAAGCCAACTACGTTCGCCCCGTTGACCGCAAGGAACTTCTGGAATCAGCCTTAAACGGTATGCTTCAGAACCTTGATCAGCACTCCAACTACATCAACACCAGTGGCTGGAAGGCGTTCCGTCGGCAGATCGAAGGCAGTTTCGGTGGCGTTGGTATTCAGGTGGGGCTTGATAATGCCGGTCGCCTGAAAGTGATTGCTCCGTTGGTTGGTTCGCCTGCCTACGAAGCCGGCATCATGCCAGACGACGTCATCCTGGAAATTGAAGGCCAGAACACCGAAGGCTGGACACTTGACAAATCAACGGAAGTGATGCAGGGCCGCCCCGGCACACCTGTGAAAGTCAAAGTGCGGCACCGCGATGGTGAAACCGACGACCTGACGATCACCCGTGCCATCATTGAAGTGCCCACCATTCTGGCTGACAAACGCAAGCCCGACGACAGTTGGGACTTTATGCTTGATCCCTCAGCCAAGATTGGCTATGTGCGGATGACCAGCTTCGCCCAGAAAACCTCGCAGGAACTTCGTGCTGCCATTGATCAGCTCAAAAAAGAAGGCATGAAGGGCCTGATTCTCGACCTTCGCAATAATCCGGGCGGGCTTCTGCCTGCGGCTGTTGAAATTTCCAACATGTTTGTCCCAGAAGGCAAAATTGTAAGTACCCGTGGCCGGAATACGGTTGAACGCGTATTTGAGGCCGACAAGAACAAGGTTCTGACAAACGTCCCCCTGGTCGTTCTTGTCAATGGCAACTCGGCTTCGGCATCTGAAATTGTTTCGGCCTGCCTTCAGGATCACAAGCGTGCGACGATTGTCGGCACCCGGTCGTATGGCAAGGGGTCGGTGCAGAACATTGTTGAGATGGAAGATGGCCAGGGCGTGCTTAAGCTGACAGTGGCCACCTACTGGCGCCCATCAGGCAAGAACATTCACCGATTCCGCAATGCCCGGGCAACCGATGAGTGGGGCGTTTCGCCTTCACCGGAAATGGAAGTCAAGCTGACGGACAAGGAAACCATTGACTGGCTCATGGGCCGCCGCGAACGCGACATGGTCACCTTTGGCAAGCGTAAGTCGAAGACGGAAGAGGGCGCCAAAAAAGAGGCCGAGGCAAAGGCCAAAGCCGAAAAAGATGCCCCAGCTTTTGTTGACAAACAGCGTGACAAAGCCGTGGAAGTGCTGAAGAAGCTGATGGCCGGCTCGAGTGTTCAGCCCAACGCCTGACTGGCGAACCGACAGATTCCACAATCAGGGGCATCCGGTCTTCGGATGCTCCTTTTTCATTTCACTGGATATTCAGGCCTTTCGCCAAGCTGATGATTCTGCATCTATACGCCGGTAACCTTTACGGCGGCATTGAAACACACCTGCTGAATCTGCTCAGGGCCGATCAACAGCCTGAATTTTCAGGCTATGCCCGGCATGGTGTGGCACTTTGCTTTCAGGGCAGGCTTTCGGCCGAGCTGCAGGCTATCGGTGCACCCCTTTTTGACATGGGCGAGGTACGATTCCGGCAACCTTTTTCCGTGTGGCGTGCCCGGCGACGATTGCGGCAGATCATTCGTGAAAAAAATGTCTCATGGCTGGTGGCTCATGCCTCGTGGGCTTATCGGCTTGGCTATGTGGCAGCCTGTTCCTGTGGCATACCCATCGCATTTGTGAACCACGATATTCTCAGGGCTGACAACCGCTTTGAGCATTATGCCGCCCGCCATCAGCCTGCGATTGTCATAACCAATAGCCAGTTCACCTCGCAAAGTTGCCAATCGCTCTTTGGGCGAAGTGTAGATGCCGTTGTTCATCCGGCGACATCCGTCAAACATGTTATTGATCGCCACGCGACACGCAAAAGGGTGAGGCTGGAATTACAGGTGTCGGAAACAGATATCGTGATAGTACAGTTCAGCCGATTTGAGCGATGGAAGGGGCACGAACTTCTGCTCGATGCCCTTGGCCGCCTGAAAGATGTGCCGGGCTGGCGGCTCTGGCTGGCTGGTGGCGTGCAGAAGGCGGATGAAATCGCTTATGCAAAATCTCTTAAAGTCCGCTCGGCCAGGCTTGGCATCGGGTCTCGTGTGCAGATGATCGGCCAGCGAAGAGACATTCCTGAAGTTCTTGCTGCCGGTGATATTCATTGCCAGCCGAATCTCGGCCCTGAGCCCTTTGGTCTTGCGTTTGTCGAAGCTCTTGCGGCTGGCCTCCCCAGCGTCTCAACCAGCATGGGCGGGGCGGCAGAAATCATTACGCCTGATTGTGGCATTCTGGTGCCGCCGGATTCGCCTGAAATTCTGGCTGAATCGCTGCACAAATTGATATCAAGCCCAGCCCTTCGGCAGAATCTGGGCAACCACGGCCCCGCCAGAGCCGCCTCACTTTGCGACCCTGGCATCATTCTGAATCAGTTAAACCAGTTATTATTTTCATATGTGAGTCGATAAGCATGAATCACCAAAAAGAAAATCTCATTCTGCTGGCTATTGAAACCACATGCGACGAAACCGGGGCCGCACTGATCAAAGGTCCGAATGTTGATCCAGGCGTTTCAGGCAATCAATTTCCTGTTCCAAAGTGCCTTTCCAATGTCGTTTCATCGCAGATCGACCTTCATGGCCCTTTTGGCGGTGTTGTGCCTGAAATTGCATCCCGACAGCATCTCAGGTCGATATTGCCGGTGATCCGACAGGCTCTTGATGCCGCCGAACTTGATTTTCCTGATATTGACGCTGTCGCTGTGGCAACAAAGCCAGGACTGGTGGGCGCACTTGTCGTTGGTCTCAGTGTTGCCAAATCTCTGGCCATGGTGCTTGATAAGCCACTTTTAACATATGATCATATGGAAGCTCATCTTTATGCGGCCCAGCTTGCCCAGCCTGATGAGCAGGTCTTCCCCGCTCTGGGTCTGATTGTTTCCGGCGGGCATACGACACTTGTGGACTGCCAGACCGCTATTGACACGAAATGGCTGGGCGGCACGCTTGACGACGCGGTGGGCGAAGCTTTTGACAAAGTGGCCAGCCTACTGGGGCTTGGTTATCCAGGTGGGCCGGTGATTCAGCAGGCAGCGGCCAGCGGAAACCCCGATGCATTTGATTTTCCTCGCCCATTCGCGCAGGAAAGTCGCTTGGTTTTCAGCTATTCAGGGCTGAAAACGGCTGTGCTCCGGGCTTATCAGATGAACCAGGAAAAGATGGTCGATGAAGCATCAAAAAAACGAATCGTCGCTGACCTCGCCGCCAGTTTTCAAATGGCGGCTGTTGAGAGTTTGATTCACAAGACAAAGCAGGCGCTGCGGCAGACAGGCCATCAAAAGTTGGTTGTGGGTGGTGGCGTCGCCGCAAACCGGCTTTTGCGTGCTCGTCTGGAAGAACTTTGCCGGAAAATGAAAATCAGTCTTTATATTCCGCCCATGTGGCTTTGCACAGATAATGCAGCCATGGGTGCAGTGGCCTATCTGAAAATGATCAGGGGCGAAGTGGCTGCGCTCGACTGCGATGTCGCTGCCGGTCTGATCAGACCAGAAAAACGCTGATACTGGCATTTTTTTTACGTTAAGATTCGAAAATAAAAAACCAGGGCAGCCTCGAAAGGTATGCCCTGGATCTCATAATGAAGTCAACATCTATGAATTGAATTATCAGATATCAATAGGAGTCGGCCGAAATCACTTCGCCCTGATCCTTCGAGCCCAGGGCCCAGACCGTCGGCAGAGCCGTGCTTGCCTTGAGGAATCGGACAGAGCCATCACAAAGCGCAATATTGGCACCACCAGCGTGATAGCTACTCATACCGAACATACCAAGGTTGTCAAAGTCGCCATTTCCGGTTGTGTTATTACAGTTCGGGTAAGG
>JBJTRR010000664.1:0-1951 GCA_046076185.1 bacterium
GCCGAAGGTGGTGGCGATGCCGAGAAAGCCAAAGAAGGCGACGCGGCTCCGGCTGCCGGAACAAACTGACGCCTGGGCTATCACATCCAATTTGAGAGAAGGTGACCGACCATGGACCAAGTAAAGAAATTTCTCAAGATCGCCGTTGCCAACCGCTTCTGGATATTATGCGTGGTGGCGGCCCTGATGCCGATGATTGGCTACTTCGTGGGTGCAGGCAAGATTGCCACAGCCACCGACGCCAAGGCCAAGGATATTGACTCAGCCTATAAGGGTGTTGACCCTTACAAGTCAGGCAAACTGCCAAACCCGCAGTGGAAGAGCCTGGCCGACACCAAAACGGCCAAGCTGACCGAAGAAGTGAACGTGGCCTGGAAAAAGCTATATGAAGAGCAGGCCCCCCTGCTGAAATGGCCGGTGGATCGCGTGGAAGAGACGCTTCGCCGGTGGGGCCGGAAGTATCCGGACGTGAAGGAAGCCGATGCCGTGCTTGACCTGATTCAGGACTACATCAATTTCTATCCGGAATATGTCACAAGCATTCGCAACTCGTTCCGGCCATTTAACTTCACCGATGGCAAGGGTGTTGTGGTTGCCCCCGACGAAGGCGGGCTGCTTCGGCCCGACAAATTCGAAATTTCGAAGCTCCCGAACCTTGACCGGCTTTGGAAAGAGCAGGAAAAGCTTTGGGTGAGCCAGGCTGTGCTTGATGTTGTCAACCAGGTGAACAAGTCAGCCCAGACCTGGGATCAGGCGCCGATCAAGCAACTGATCACCCTGGAAGTGGCCTGCGAAGGTGCCCTTGACCCGATGTCGAAAACCAAGGGTTTGGCCCTGGTTGACCCGCCCAAGATTCTTGCCCCCGGCGAAACTGAAGAAGCGGCTGCCGAAGGTGCCGAAGGCGGCATGGGTGGCATGGGTGGCATGGGTGGCATGGGTGGCATGCCAGGCGCCGGTGCCGGTTATGGTGCCCCACCTGCGGGTGGCAAGGGCGGCATGATGGAAATGGGCATGGCGGGCATGATGGGCGGCATGGGAGGCATGGGCGGTGCTGGTGGTGGCACCAAGACAGCCCCTGACGTAGTGCAGTTTCTGCCTGCCCCGGAAGGTGTTGAAAACCCGCCTTATTTCATTGTCCCGATTCTGCTGACGACCCTGATTGAGCAGGACCGCGTTGCCGACCTTCTGGTCGAGCTGGAAAATTCGCCGATGGCCATTCAGGTGATGTCGCTTGAGCTGGCCAAGCCATCCATCAAGGTGCAGAAGCCGGAAAAAGGCGACAGCACGATGCTGGGTTATGGTGGCATGACCGGCATGATGGGCGGCCGTGGCGGCATGGGTATGGGCATGATGGATATGATGGGCGGCATGCCCGGTGGCGGTGGTGGTTATGAAGGCATGATGGGCATGCCCGGCATGGGCGGTGGCCGCGGAGGCATGGGTGCCGGCATGATGCCTGGTGGTGGCTATGAAGGTATGATGGGTGGCATGGGCGGCATGCAGGAAGCCCGCAAGGGGACTGACGTACGCTCAAGAGACCGCCGCAAGGAACGCGAAGAAGCCGAGAAGAGCATAGCCAAGAAGGCCCGCATGAGCCTGCAGGACCCTTACTACAACGTGGTTGAAGTGAGTGTCTATGGCCAGGCCCGTTTCTATAATCCACCTCCTCCGCCAGAAGCGGCCCCGAGCGATGGCTCGGCCGCCGAAGGTGCTGAAAAGCCAGCTGCCGAAGGTGCTGAAAAGCCAGCCGAAGCCCCGAAGGCTGATGCCGCACCGGCTGCTGAAGGTACTGAAAAGCCAGCCGAAGCCCCGAAGGCTGATGCCCCGAAGGCCGAAGTTCCGGCCGGTGAAGAACCTAAGAAGGAAGCCGCTGGTGCGGCTTCCGAGACACCCAAATCCTGATCGTCTGCTGATCGACCGCAGTCTTAAACGCACATTTTCAGAACAAGAA
>JBJTRR010000665.1:0-3611 GCA_046076185.1 bacterium
GAAGATCCGCCTGGGGATGAAGCATCTCAGAAAAACGTCGGCGACCATGCTGGGCCAACACCCTCAGTTCAAATTTTATGCGAATCATTTTCTGGCCGATTCGCCCAAATCCATCGCCGACAAGCATTACGTCATCGCGAGCGATGCGGAATTTTTCGAGGCCCTGGAATGGCTCAGAGGCGAACTTTTAGGAATGTAAGAGAAACTTTGTCAAATCCGAATTCAGCGAAATGAATGACAATGAAAAGAGTTCAGAATATAACTTTTACGGGTGAAAGAGGAAGATGGTTAATCCTGGCCCGCTTTGCGGAGCTTTCAGAGAATTGCGGGGGCAACAGTGTAGGTGCAACAAGATCGATCGACCCTGAACCTGGCCGATAGGGAGCAAGTTGTTTTTTTATGGCTTCTTCGATCAGGAGGCAGAGGACGAGCCTGGTGATCTCTTGAGGGCCAATTCCCACGTAGTTTTCGAGGTGATCAGGCTGGATTTCGTCCATCTTCAACCTCCAGATCACATCGAGTAACCTTGGAATGACCAACCACGCGGAAAGACCTAAATCGTTGTGTTAGTGTCTGCTTTTTTTGTAGGACTTGACATGAACAAACTGTGTGACGCAATTCACATGCAAGGGTTCAGGAACGGCCAGAGCATGACCGCCCCTGATTCCCTCCGGAATTCAATTGCGATTCAACAATTTCTGTGCTGTGGCTTTCAGCAAAAATCTGAAGGCACGAGGCTGAAGAAAGGCCACAGAACCAGCACCGCACACGGTGAGGACTATTAGAAAGAGGATCATATTGATCACCCACGAAAACGCTTTGGCTGATTCCTGGACCACCGGTTGAACCAGGCTTGAGCCCACCGTGGCGGCCAGCGAGGCCGAGCCTTCGATGAACGCCTTTGGTTCGGCCAAAAAGGCCGTCAGAGTCGTTCCAACCGCCAGCGGGCCTTTGTTTCGCCAGATGAAATCCATCGCCGGGTCGCCATAACGGGCGATCACGTTCATCAGCTCGGGCACTTGGCCAAGTTTTGCCAGGTCGCCCGATTCGGCCATCATGGCCAGTCGCCGGCCACCCTGAGGGCCAACAGCCCCCAGGGCATCAACTGCCGGCTTGCCAAGTCTTTCCAGAACAGGTTCCGCCAGACCTTTGTGGCGAATCAGCACTTCGGCCGCGTCGTCGCCATGCTGCGAGAGCAGTTTCATCGCCAGGGGACGCTCAATGACCCAGTGGGCCGCGTCGTCGCCGTGCTTTGACAGAAGGCGAATGACCTTCGGGGCCTCTTCGCCAGCATCATCAGCGTATTTCATCGCCTTGGGGCCGACTTTCCTGACAGCCGTCAGAATATCGTCGCCATGCCGCAGGCTGGCTTTGCCCAGCCGCTCGGCAAAAGTCTCGGCACCTTCACGAAGGGCCGTTTTGCCAAATTTTCGCAGAACAAATTCGGCCGTTTCCTGCAAAACCTTCTCGCCAACCCCTGCTGAGACTGGTGTCGTAAAGCCCAGGAAGATCAAGCCCATGATTCCGAAATCTCGCAATCGTGTTCGTCTCATTTCACAACTCCTTCCAAAATCAAATTCCTCAGAGCCTGGTTTTGCAGCCTGGCCCGAATTTCATGAATCTTCTGAAACTGAAACCGGAGGCCAAGATCGCCGCTTTTTTCGAATTGCTGGACGATTGACCATGCCAGGTCGCGCCGCGATGGCCGAAAATCCCATCGGGCATTGAATTTCTGATCCTCATAGCCTTTCCAGGCCTCAGGCCGGCCATCAAGAATCGTTTTCTCCAGGCGGTTGAACGAATCAATCACCTTGGCTGCAATTTCGCCTTCCGGGTCATAGCCGCCGGCCCTCATGATGTAGTCGATTGTCATATCGACCAGAATTCCGGCAACCAGGCCAACGCCAAATGTAAATGCACCGGCATAGGCCCCCGTGCCAATCACTCCGCCGGAAAGGCCCATGCTGGTGGCCAGCGATGAGCCAATTTCAAGAACGAGCACGGTGGCGATTTCACCACCGACCAACGATGCCATTTCACGCGAGATACTCACGCCCATCTCCTGGGAAACCAGCGGCAGAACCTGCTGGATCATCGCCTGATAGGCGTGCGTGAACTGGCCAGAACTGGCCAGAGCCGGGAGATATTCGGGACGGGCCATTTTCGAAGTCTCCAGATCGGCCTGAATATCGATCAGGAGCCTGTTTTCCGAAGCCTGAATCTCGCCGATGTAGTGAGTGATCGACGATTCCATAGTTCGCTGCAGCTCTTCAGGCGTAAAGAAGTGTTTATGAAAACAGTGCTCAATGTATTTTTCATGGCTGCCGCCATAAATCATGCCCTTGGCATAGGCCCACTTGCCGCTGAGCGAGATCAAATCGCCCGCAAAGTCGCGGGCGTGGCTTCTCTGGCGATTGAAAAACTCGACAATGATTTTTGTCGATGGGTCGATCGACCGGGCCGTCTCTTCGCGGGCCTTTTCAACACGTGGTTGGACTTTGTTCCAGGCATCACGGCGAACCGGGTCGAACCGGAGATGAAACTGCCAAAACATGGCGGAAATGAGCAGTCCGCAGATCACGCCCAGGGTGCTTAGCAGAAATCGGCGATGGTTGACGATCAGTCGTCTGATCATTCGGTAAATCATCGAATACTCCTTGTTTTATGAAGGATGAGTGGTTCAGAACCTTTGAAAATGCGCAGAGTTTCCCTGCCCGGGCTTTTTCAATCGCTTGAAAAAAGTCCGGCAAAACTCGGCTGGGTTGGAAAAATCTTGAAAAAGCGATGTGAGGAAGAAAAGTCAATCGTCAGAGACTATGGGAAATTCCACCATCCTTTCTTCGATCGTATTTTCATTTGAAATTCAGAGCCCCGATCATCGACTTCTGTCGTGATCATGACTCTGCTCGATGGTCGATGGCGATTGGTCCTGGGCGATTTCTGAAGGCGAGAGTTCGGCCATTTTCCGGTCTTCGGCGATTTCGCCCTGGGTTGGAGCGAAGATCGTGCCGACTTCACGCACCTGGATACTATCGGGGAAGGCTTTGAGGGCTTCGCCCAGCTCGGAGACGCCCTGACGCCCAGCCGCGGCGATCGTGCCATCCTTCATGATGGCGTTGTAGATCGCCCCAAGAATGTTGCCGGAGGATTTTTCTGTTGTCTGAGGTTCTTTCATCGTGTTTCCCTTCATAACAGGGTTTGCTGCGGATTTGTCGTGTTGAGACAGTCTCAACATTTCTGTTTTATCATGGCCTGAGAAGTGGCACCGAGGCGGGCGCAACAAAAAAATCTCAGGGCGATTGAAAAGGCTTCGTTCTGGCTTTTCTCGGCGTTATTCTCTTTGTCTGGATTGACTCAGAAGCTTTCGTATTGGCGGAACCTGAATCGCTAAAGAATTCCGGTTTTACGACAGGATTTTCAATTGTCTGATAAGAATATTGCCTTGGGGTTTCCGGTACGCAAATCAACGCAGCGGCCAGACTGGATACACCCAGAATCGCCACACAGGCCGCATGGGCCAGCGTGTCAATCGATTCTGATAGGGCCCAAAAGCGGCGAACGTGATGAAATTCCGGATCGCTGTAATATTTCACGAGCGATCCCAGGATCGG
>JBJTRR010000666.1:0-4731 GCA_046076185.1 bacterium
GGCTGCTGGCCTTTTGCTGGGCACTTTTCTGCCCATGGGGCGCCCTTTGCCCATGTTCAGCACATCGCCCCTGCAAGGCTTTTTGATCAGTCTGGCTGGGCTGGCCGCAGGCTTCGGCATCATTCTCTTTTTCCGTGCCTTTGGCTCGATCATCTTCCGGCGCGAGGCAATGGGCCTGGGCGACGCCACACTAATGGGGCTGGTCGGTAGTTTCATTGGCTGGAAGGCGACGATCATCGCCTTTTTTCTTTCGCCGTTTTTTGGCCTGTCGCACGCACTCTGGAAGATCATTCGTGTTGGGGTCATGCGACTTCAAGGCAGGCAAACCAGGCAATCTGATCACGAAATGCCATTTGGGCCTTATTTAAGCATGGCGGCGACTGTAGCGTTTTTAGCATGGCCATGGCTCTGGAAATTTTGGGCAAAAGAGATCTTCACGGCTTTTTATGTGGTATTTATTGAAATGGTGTGATCAGGCCGAAGCCGATTCATCCTCTCCCTATCTATTATGTCGCGGAAGGATCCGTGATGAGGACTCGATTTTCTAACGCCCTGTATGCCGCTCGCTCGCGACTTGCCTTCTGGCTGACCATCTCGGCCCTTTTGCTGGGCATTCTGGGCTGGTTCATTGTGATGAATCGTGCTCAGGTTTCCGTAGTCATGCCGTTTGGCTTCGGCACCTGGGTTAGCCCGCTGGCCCTTGTGATCTTTGCCAGCATGGCCGCCGGATCGCTTTCGACTCTTGCAATTCAGGCTTATTTTGCGACCAGAAGGCAACTCAGAAAAATTTATCGCCGCTGGCAATCGCCGCATAAACACATGGCCCACAGGGCAGAAACGCCACATATCGTCTCAGCCCGTCCAAGGGCGGTCACTACGTCCAAACCGGCCATGTTAATTCAGGAAAACTCTAACGATTAAAGATCCTGAATCAATTTTGCCGATTAATCATGATAATTGACATTCTGGCACGCGATTTGTACCAGGGGCCCATGCAAACCACCAGCAAACTATTAGAAATCAAGCACTTAAGGCGGCACTTGCCGTGCTTGCTTATGGTTTGCTTTTGGGTTGGCGCAACTGGCTGTAACGGGCATCGACCGTCGTTTGCCCCCAACCTGGCTGCCAATGGTTCGATGAAGGCCGCTTTAAGCCAGATCCAGTTTGAAAACGAGACGCTGAAAGCCAAGCTGGGCAAGCTGGAAAAACAAAACCGGCTGCTTGCGGCTGACCTGCAGCGGGAAGAAGCCTATAGCGGCACGTTGGCGACTCGTCTTGATGAGTCACGCAACCTGATGAGGCGTAATGGCTTAAATGTGCCAACTGAAGAGGATTCACCGCGAATGGTAGCCCGGGCCGATGAAAGTCGCCGGAGTGAGTCGAACCAGACTTTTGGCCAGGTGGCTGGTAAACGACCACGTCGATCACGTTATGCAGATGAGCCGGCAGACGACACAACGAAACCAGCGGATCTGCGAGAAACTGCCGACGATTCTTTTCCCGATAATGACTCTCCAAAATCTCTGGCGAAGCCAAAAACCATTAACCCACCTGGGTTTAAGGACGATCCAGAATCTCTTGAAACGGAAGTGCCTGAACTCTCGGCCAACGATCTCTCGACAGGCTGGCGACGATTAAGTTACCGTAGTATGATGGTTCCGGCAGGCCGACCTGATCCGACGAACCAGCGATGAACTAGCTGTAACATATTGTGATTAAGCGACTTGACAGACAATGACCCGACGCGCCGGCATCATCGACTATGAAATGGGCAATCTGCGAAGTGTTCAGAAGGCCATTGAGGCCACAGGCCACGCTGCCGATATTGTTGCCGACCCCGAAAAGCTGGCTGGATACAGCCATGTGATTCTCCCCGGTGTGGGGGCTTTTCGTGATGCGTTCAGCCAGCTTCGTAAAACCGGCCTGGGCCAGGCCTTTATTGATGCTGTCCAGTCAGGCAAGCCATGCCTGGGGGTGTGCCTTGGCCTGCAACTCCTTTTTGACAAAAGCTTTGAGGATGGCGAGCACGAAGGCCTGGGGTTGATTCCAGGCGAGGTTGTGCGATTTAACCCTCAACCAGGTCTGAAGATACCGCACATGGGCTGGAACGAGATTGAACTGACCCGGCCTGACTCTCTATTCGCAGGCCTTGGGCCCAATCCATGCGTCTATTTTGTGCATAGCTATCAGGGCCGGGTTGCCAACACGGCCGACTTGCTTGCCACCAGCGACCACGGGGGCGTTTTCACGGCAGCGGTCGGTCGCGAGAACCTTCGGGCCTGCCAGTTTCACCCCGAGAAAAGTCAGGCCACCGGCCTCAGGATCTATCAGAATTTCATGGCATTGTGATTGCCAGCCAGATCGTTACAGACCCGAAAAACATCACATAAAGCATTACCATGAAAACCCATACAATGATCCTTCTACCTGCCATCGACATGAAGGACGGCCGCTGTGTGCGGCTGGAACAGGGCGACTTCGGCCGCCAGAAGACCTATGCGGATGATCCTTTGGAAATGGCCAGAAAGTGGGCCGATGCCGGTGCCCAGTGGCTGCATCTGGTTGACCTTGACGGTGCCAAAGACGGTGGCCGCTCGATCAATTCGCCGATTGTTGAGAAGATCATTCATCAAATCGGCCTACCGGTGCAGCTTGGCGGAGGTGTTCGCGACGAATCAACCATCTACCACTGGACTGACCTCGGCGTCCGTCGGCTGGTCGTCGGAACCAAGGCCGTTCGGGAACCCAAGTGGTTTGAAGAAATGGCCTGGCGATTCCCCGGAAAGCTGGTGCTCGGGCTCGACGCCAAAAATGGCTTGGTGGCAACCGATGGCTGGCTGGAAGTCAGCTCGGTTGATGCCGTTGCCCTTGCCAAAACCTTTGAATCACTCCCCCTGGCGGGCATTGTTTATACCGATATCGCCCGCGATGGCATGCTCAGCGGCCCGAACTTTGAAATGACCGGCCGCCTGGCCAACGAAGTCAGCCTGCCAGTCGTCGCTTCGGGCGGCGTGTCATGCCTCGACGACCTCATTCAGCTCCAGCATCTGCCCATCTGGGGCACCATCATTGGCAAGGCCCTTTACGAAGGCCGATTCACCCTCGAAGAAGCCCTGGCCCTATAAAACAAGGCGGGCCAGCCTTATCGACCAGCCCGCCACGATTCAATCTAAACCCTTACAATACAATCACTTCTGCTCGCTCACCTGAGCTGAAGGAGCAGCGACTGGGGCAGCAGCGGCAGTTTGAGCTGCTGGAACCATGACGCAAGTCGTCACCGGAACCTGCTCGCTTACCACCCGGGCAACGCACTCCATCACCTGCACCTGAACTTGCTCAGGCACCTGGCGGGTCACGCAGCGGCTCACCGTTTCCTGAACCTGCCGAGGCTTCATCTCGCAAACCTGCACAGGCACTTCGTTATAGGCCACCCGCTGAACAGTACGCATCACTTGCTCAGGCACCATCTTGCGAACGGTCTGGGGCACGCACACAGTCTCTTGAACGGGCACCATCTTGGTGCGGCAAACGGTCTTGTATTCGGTCGTCGCCACAGTCTTGCAGACAGGCTTCTCGACATAAACCTGTTCGCAGTTATAGCCCGTCACCACCTGACGCATCTTGGCCTTGCCGCAACCACAACCATTGTGATGGCCACAGGTTACAACACATTCCACAATAGGTGTCTTCTTCGTGACATACTGGCCCTGCGTCTCCATCACTTTGTGATAACGCGTTACGGGAACCTGCTCGGTGACCTGCTGCCTGACATACCGGGTCACAACCTTGTTCACCATCTGGGTTTCGCACACCGGCTTGTAAATCGTGGCCGGAACCTGCTCGCACACCGTGTAAGGCTGCTTGACCATCTTCGTGGTCGTCACCGGCTCGAAAACCGTACGGGTGACCGGCACCTGCTCGGTTGTGGTTTCCATGCGGTAACGTGTTTGGGTGACAGTCTTTGGAACCTGCTCATAAACCGTCTTGTTGACGGTCTGCATCGTCGTCACCATCTGCGGCACCATTGCCGATGCCGGGGCAGTCACCACAGCGCATGGCGTCTTGCCACAGTGGCAGGCCTCGGCCACACCACCCGACACAGCCGCCAAAGCCATGCCCCAAACCATTCTGCTGAAAGACTTTCCAACGCTCGCAAAACGCATCATCAAACTCCCGGTTGCTCGTCAGCGAAAAATACCAACCCGGCTGGCAATCCGACCTTCCGCAAATCGGCGAAAAGCAGTCAAATAGCTACCGGCAAACTCTCTTTGATCTATCATCAACATCGCAGTCAAAAGAGTCAACGCAATCACCCCTCTTTTTCGAGTCAAATTCATGCCCCCTGCTTTACCTATCTCCTATGATCATCAAATAGATAAGAATAGTCGAAACCGGATCACCCATGCCCTTTTTTTTCTCGCTCTTGCTTGCCTTTTGCCCTTTTGTAGTTGTTCACCTGCCGACAAGACCGCCAACAGCACTTCCGCACGGGCCCGAACCAAGCCTGAAGGGCGACTTCTCATTGTCCGCGAGCTCGACCTTGGCACACTGCCCGCCGGTGGCTCGATGGAAGCCGTTCTCTCTCTCAAAAACCCTTCGCCTGAAACAGCTTACGCCGCCAGAAAACTGATCATCTCCAGCCCCGGCATCGCCGTTGAACCCGCTGAATTTACCATCGCACCCGGCGCCACCCTGCCGCTGACTTTCCAAATCACCCCCGACGCCACCCGC
>JBJTRR010000667.1:0-2785 GCA_046076185.1 bacterium
TTGTCGGTGATGTAATAACGGCTGCGTTTGGCTTCAGCTTTGGCAAAGACGGGCAATTTGCGTTCGACGAGTGCGAACCGATCCATAAGAATTTTGAGGTACCCGCCGATTTGCGTGTCAGAGTCGCCGCTGGCCTGCCGCAGGGTCTGCACGAGGTCGTTGTGCATTCGGCCGGGATTTCGGGCGACATATTTCAATATCACATCGTATCTGCCGCGAAGTTCACGCAGGAACCAGTTCTCGGCTTCCGACTTCAGCGGGGAAGAGCTTTCAAAGAAAATCCGCCTGAGAAGGGTTTTGCGGTCGGCGGCAAGCACATCCTGCTCAAAGCAGTCGCGGTAAAACTTGGGCACACCTTCGAACAGGTTCCAGAGAAAGAGCAATCGCCGGGGTGTCGGTTCGGCATGGTCGTGAAGGATGGAGAGTATCGAGCCGGTGTCGAGATGTGTCAGGTTGATGGTGTCGGTCAGGCGGTTATAAAGCGGTGCTGTTCGATCTTCAAGCAGGGCAACCATTTCCGTATGAATGGAACCGAGCACAATGAGCCCGCCTGGCACAGCAGCGGCTTTTGCACCAAGGCGGTCGATGCTGGCCTGAAGGTATGAGCAGAATGGCTCGTAGCCCTTGCGGTTGAAATACTGAAATTCATCAAGAATCAGGATATAACCGGCTTCGGCCATCAGTTCAATGAGTCTGGCAAGCTGATGAAGGTCGTTGGGGCGGGGGAAGAGCCCGGCCGGAACCTGAAACGACTCAAGAGCGTCGTTTATTGCCGAAAGCACGCCAGTCGGCTCGGAGTCAGGGATCTGGACATAAAACACCGGCTGGCGGTGATTGATTTCATGCATGGCCTGCTGAATCAGGGCGGTTTTGCCAATCCGGCGCCTGCCTGTCACCTTGGCAAAAAACCAGCGGTTGCGGCCAAGCATCCGCTCAAGATCGGCCAGATGTTCTTTTCGCCCGTAGAATTTCCAGTCGGCCATGAATCTCTCGCAGAGATAAAGTGACTTTATCAAAAAGAGGTAAAATGATTTTATCTTAGCTGAAAATAGAATTCAATCCCTTTTTACAGAACGGTTTGTGTAAATAGGTGTTGTCGACGGAACAGCAATTCATGCCGGGGGAATCGGCCCTTTTTGATCAAAGATCAAGCATGACGCGGACGAGCACTCCGGGATTTCTCAATCAGATCCATGACGAGAAAACCGGTGTGCCGCTGCTGAGCCGGGTTTGCCATTTGGCGGATGAAGTTCAGGCTGGCGAGGGGCTTTGTCAGTCGTCGTCGCCCACCAGCATCATTTCGTGTTCAAGCAGGTCGTCAGTATCGCTGATATCGTCATCGGCCGGTTCTTCTTCAACCTGCCGGGCGAGGCTTTTGGTAATGCCGCCCGGGCCAAGCACCCGCACGCCATGTGGGCCGAGGATGGCACGCAGGCGGCTGATCAGCGAGAGGTCGTATTTGACTTTCATCGCCTGGCCTGCGCGATAAATGGCCCGGCTGATCTGCCCGAAGCCGAGCAGCTCAAAATAGGTTTCAAGAGTGCCGGGGAATTGCCGCAGCAGCTCATGAACCTGGTTGAAATGATATTCTTCGGTCACATGGCTGTCGAATGTGAGCACGAGGCCCGAGCCCAGCACCGCTTCGGCCTTATCTACGGGCAGAACGCGAGAGATTGTAAGCTCGGTCGCCTCGCGAGACCGATCGATGGTGCCAATCACGAAAACGACTTTATCGTTGGCGAGATGCTCTTCGTTTTTTGCCAGATCGTCGGGCCAGAGCTTGGCGGGCACTGTGCCGGTAAGGTCTTCAAACTTCAGCACGCCCATGCGAGAGAGACCGTTTTTGTTCTTTTTTTGCAGGGTTTTGACCGAGAAGTCGCTGATGATTCCGCCCAGGATCACTTCCTGCTTGTCGGCCGCATCGCCCAGCTTTTTCACGTGGTGGCTTGCCAGGGCCTGAATGATCGACTGATAGCTGGTGAGCGGGTGGCTTGAGAAATAAAACCCGAGGATTTTCTTCTCTTCGGCCAGCTTTTCCTGCTCGGGCAGCTCGGGCACATTGGGCAGGGCGAGTCTGTTTTCAGTGACCGGTGAATCGGCCGAGGCAGCGGCAAAGTCGTCGAACAGGCTTGACTGACCCCGCTTTTTATCGGCCAGGGCCGACTGGCTGGCCTGCATGGCACGCGGCAAAACGGCCAGAAGCTGGCTGCGGCGGGCACCCAGGCAGTCAAATGCCCCGCCTTTGATCAGCGTTTCAACAGCGCCTTGCGTGACGACTGTCGGCGGCACGCGTTCCAGAAAATCGTCGAGGCTGTTAAATTCGCCGCCTTTTTCACGGGCGGCGACAATCGCATCAACCGCTTTAATGCCGACGCCCTTCATGGCAGCCATCGAGAAGAATATTTGGGTTTTGTCGGTCACGCGGAAGTCAACGGCGCTGGCGTTCACGCTGGGCGGCATGACTTCAATGCCCATTCGGCGGGCGTCGTCGATATGCTCGGTGAGCTTGTCGCGGTCAGAACCGTCGATTTCGCTGGAAAGCAGGGCCGCCATGAATTCGGTGGGGTAATGTGCCTTCAGATAGGCTGTGTGATAGGCCACCAGGGCATAGGCGGTGGAGTGCGACTTGTTAAAACCATAGCCGCCGAAGAAGACAATCAGCTCGAAAATTTCGCGGGCCCGGGTTTCATCAAGGCCACGCTCGACCGAGCCGGCGATAAACGCATCCTGGCTTGAGGCAATGACATCCGTCTTTTTCTTCGAGATTGCCTTAATTGTGGCATAG
>JBJTRR010000668.1:0-5181 GCA_046076185.1 bacterium
CAGGTCGAGATTGAAGAGGGTGGCGAGAAAACGCTGTATCCAACTGCGGCTGAAGCCCGCAAGGCCATTATGAACCACCCCATTGGCATGGTGGTGAAGGCTGACGGCCTGGCAGCCGGCAAAGGTGTTTATGTGTGCAGCACCATTGGCGAAGCGATGCATGCCGTTGACCAGATGATGATCCAGCGGATTTTCGGCAAGGCCGGCGACAGCGTGGTGATTGAAGAGCGGCTTGATGGCGTGGAGACAAGCGTGCTGGCCCTGACTGACGGCCGAAGTATTCTGCCTCTGCCCTCAAGTCAGGATCACAAGCGGGCTCTTGATGGCGACAAAGGCCCCAACACTGGCGGCATGGGAGCCTATAGCCCGGCCGATGTGCTGAAACCCGGCGTGATGGCCACAATTGAGGCCGATGTGCTGGTGCCTGCCGTTCACACCATGAAGCGTGCCCGCAAGCCTTTCAAGGGGCTGCTTTATGCAGGCATCATGCTGACTTCCGGCGGCCCGAGGGTGCTTGAATTTAACGTGCGATTTGGCGACCCCGAATGCCAGGTCATTTTAATGCGGCTTGAAAGCGACTTGCTTGACCTGATTGAAGCCGTGATTGACGAGCGACTGGATGAAGTGGACGTGCGCTGGGATAGCCGCCCGGCGATTACGGTTGTCATGGCAGCCGAGGGGTATCCCGGCAAATACGAACGCGGCCGGGCCATTACAGGCATAGAAGAGGCCGATGAATTGCCGGGTGTGAAGGTATTTCATGCCGGAACGCAGATTAAGCCGGGCACAGAAAATGCGGCCGATGGGCCAGTGGTTGTCAGCGATGGCGGCCGCGTACTGAACGTGACAGCCATTGGCGAAACCATTGAACAGGCCCGACAGCGAGCCTATACCGCCTGCGAGAAAATCAAATTCCAGGGCGGCTGGTATCGCCGCGATATTGCCTGGCAGGCTATGAAAGAAAGTAAATAGGCAGTAGGGTTTAGCCCAGCCTTTTTCGATGAAAGAGGGGAAGCGAATGATCAGCCAGCTTGCCAATTTTGTTTTGCACCTCCATTTGGTTTTGCTGGTTGCAGCAGCCAATGGCGTTCTGGCCGATGATCGCGAACTTTTACTGGCAGACCCGTCCGCGAATTGCCAGCTGGCCGACGACCCTGCCCGGCCCGTTGCTTACGAGTGGGTGAAAGTTAATGAATCAGCTGAATTTGCCGCCCGCGATGGTGCGGGAGCCCTTTCATTCAAAGGCCGGATGTGGCTGATTGGCGGCTGGAACCCTGATTCAGCCAAGCGAAATTTCTTTCCGCGCATCTGCAATAACGAGGTCTGGTCAAGCGCCGATGGCACGAGCTGGCGGCTGGAAAAACCAAACACCTATGGCCCGGGCGCATTCGACCCGAAGGCCGACTGGGAAGGCCGCCACACAGCCGGCTATGCGGTTTATCGCGACAAAATGTGGATCATCGGCGGCGACTGCAACCAGAAGCATTATCAGATGGATGTGTGGAACAGCACCGACGGCCGCAAGTGGGAACTTGTCACGACCGAAGTGCCATGGGGCAAGCGTGCCCTGCACTACACAGTGGTGCACGACGACAAAATCTGGGTGATGGGCGGGCAGACGATGCCCGGTTTTGCCGGCGAGCCCGAGCGATTCTATCGCGATATCTGGACGACGACCGATGGTAAAAACTGGTCGGAAGTGAAGCCGAAGGAACCACTTTGGCAGCCGCGCGGAATGATCGGCGGCAGCGCCGTGCACAAGGGCCGTATCTGGATTCTGGGCGGTGGCACTTATGACACCCCCACCACTCCCCGGCGGAATTACTACAGCGATGTGTGGAGCAGTGCTGACGGCGTTTCATGGATACGCCACCTGGAAAAAGCCCCCTGGCCAGCGCGGCAATATCATGATGTGGCCACCTGGGATAACCGGCTTTGGGTGATGGAAGGCTTCTCGGGGGCGAACCGCAACGATGTCTGGTATTCGGCCGATGGCGAACACTGGTTTGAAGTGCCTGCCACACCATGGCTTGCGCGACATGCCGCCAGTGTGTTCGTTCACAACGGGCACCTCTGGATGGTCGCCGGCAACAATATGCAGAGCGATATCTGGATGCTCAGGCGTAAGCCTTAGTGAAATCAGTGTTTATACTCTAGAATTTAATGCCTCCCGGCCCATGGGCAGGCCCAGGTAAATTCTGCTGTAAAATGACTGAGAGCAATAACTAAAGAAAATCCTCCGTCATGCCCTTGGGGGTGTAGCGGGCACAGCGGAGGATTAACCAATTAGGTTAACACTTGGAACGTCACCCTTAATTTCCACTTTATTAATCTCATGGCCAGGCAATTCACGGACAAAATTATTTGCGATTTCTGAATCGTTCTGAAAAAACTTTGCTTTTCTGCATCAGAGGCCTGATCTGGCGATTTTCAGGCCTGATTATTACCTGAAATATTTAATTCTCGTTATTCGAGCAATACAACGAGTTTCAGAGGAGCTTGAAAAGGGGGGCTGCCTTGCGCAACCATGGCGAGCGTGCCTGCCCCCTTTTTCTGCAGAAGGAGAATGAAACGGCCCTGTGATGATTGCCGACTACTGCTCATGGCAATTGGGTTTGCCACAACAATTGACATTACTGTAAATCTTGAAAACTCATCTGTACAGCTTTGTGCATTTTTGTATGATTATTAAAAATATCCGGCGGAAACTCTACCGGGAGGATGTGTCAGGATGGGCGGGAAAAGGATTTCCTGCAAGCTTTAAATCCGGCACAGAACATGACGGACATCCCACAGGGATGAGGGATAACCGATGATCCGAAATTGTCGATCACGCTTCGTTCTGGCAACTGTCATAACAATTGCCGTTACACAACGGGGCTATGGCCAGAACCAGGGCCGAACGGGCCTGGGCGGGCTGTTTAACCGTGGCAATAATCAGGGGCAGCAGGCCCCGGCCACCCGGCCGACAGCACCCGCTGCAAAACCGGCCGCCACTGCACCGGCACAGCCACAGGCCACAACCAAGGCCAAGGTTGACCCGGCCACTGTGCGAACAAATGGCGTTTTGCCGGGGCTGACACCGGTTGACGAGCTGAGCAAGGTGCAGATTAACCTGCCCACCGAGCCGGTTGAGCCCTACCTGCTGACCAAACAGGCCGGGCCTTTTATGATTATCGCCCACACCTTCCGCGGGCCCGACGCCGTGCGATGGGCCCAGGCCCTGGCAATGGAACTGCGATCGTCGCACCAGCTCATGGCCTACATTTATTTCAAGAAGATCAAGCCGCTGAATTCTAACGTGCGCGGCGTGCCGCCCACGGCCAACCCTGAAGACGGCGAAGGGCGAATTTCAGAGCCTGAAGTCTATCGGATTTATGACGAAGCCGTGGTGCTCGTCGGCGACATGGCCACGATGAAAGATGCCGAAGAACTGCTGAAGTCGGTCAAGAAGATCAAGCCGGCCGTGCTTTCCAATGTGCCTTCCATCTTTCCCTGGCGCACCGGTGCCGGGCTTAAGAACGCCATTGTAACAGCCAACCCGCTGATACCGGCCCAGGATCTCTTCGCCCGTGAAAGCGACCCGCTGGTTGAAGGGATGAACAAGGGGCCCTATTCCATTTACAATTGCCCTGGGCCTTATACGCTTGTCGTGGCCCGGTTCGTGGGCCGATCGGCCTTTGGTGAAGGCGACAAGGATTTTCTTAAGGATGACAACCTGAAATCAAGCCCGCTGGCCAAGGCAACCGACGATGCCGAACTGATGGCCGCCGAGCTGAACAAAGACCCACAGCTTAAGCAGGCAGGATATCAGGCCTATGTCTATCACGACCGGAACAAGAGCCTGGTGACACTGGGCCACTTCAATAACAAGGTTGAAAACGAGAAGATTTTCAAAGACCAGAAGGTGCAGTCGATCCGGCAGCATCTTGACAAGCTCAACCAGCAGTATCTGACGGCCGGCAAGCTGGCCGCGCCGCTTTCACCCACCGACATGATGGCCGTGCCGCAGGCGGCGGTGAAGCAGAAGACAACCGCCGGCGGGCTTTTCAACCGCTGATCGGACTGACCTGAGCAAACCTGTAGAAAATCGAGATAAAGCCATGGCCCTAAGTGCCATGGCTTTTTTATTTTATGGGGTAACTTTTCACGCACAGACACACCCGAAGAAGAGGCCCGCGAATGATCAGGCGACTGGTGATTGGCTCGCGAAATGCCAAGAAAATCAAGGAAATGAATGCTTTGATTGTGCCCCACTGGGCCCGGCCAGCCTGGGCTGACCGTGTAGAGATTGTCGGCCTGGAGCATTTTCCTGATGCCCCCGAACCCGATGAAACCGGCCTGACATTTGCTGAAAATGCCTGCATTAAGGCTCGTGAATTTGCCCTGGCCACTGGCGAGTGGGTGCTGGCTGATGATTCAGGCCTGACGGTTGACGCCCTTGACGGCCGACCCGGGATTTATTCGGCCCGCTATGCCGGCATACATGGCGACGACGCAGCCAATAACGCCCGGGTGCTTGACGAGCTTCGCGGCCTGCTGCCTGAAAAGCGTGGTGCAGCGTTTGTCTGCCGGCTTGCCGTGGCCGACCCTGAAGGCAATATCCGTCTGGAAGCGGGCGGGCAGTGCCGTGGCCGGATTATTGAATCGCTGGAAGGTGCCAACGGCTTCGGATATGACCCGATGTTTCTGATTCCTGAATATCATCAGACATTTGGCGAACTGCCGGCGATTGTGAAGCACCAGCTTAGCCACCGGTGCCGTGCCTTTGAGCATCTCAGAAGCGAGCTGCACAGAGTTATTGGGGGATGACTGTTTTCCGACTCGCTTTTTCCTTGCACCCGCCGCCCTGCCCGTCTATCCTAGAATTTGACTCTGCTGAAATGATTCAACCCGCTTTCAACCTGCCCGTGCCAAGCCCTGCTGAGCCAACACCATGCCTGCCAGAAGATTTTTACGCCTATTGATCTGCCTCCTGCTGATCGTGCCCGGCATATCATTTTCAGCCGCTTTGGGGCAGGCACTTGCCCCGGTTTCGAACCTGAAAGCCGGCGTGGCCAAGGTTGATATCACGCCCACCACCGATATTCCCACAGTGGGCCACCCACGGCCAACTAAAGGGGCCCGCGACCCATTACGAGCCGGCGTTTTAATCCTGGACGATGGTCAGACCCGTGCAGC
>JBJTRR010000669.1:0-2138 GCA_046076185.1 bacterium
ACCAAGGGCACGCGGCCTGTTCTGGTCTGTCCATTCCATCGGGAAACTGGTAAGTTGAGGTATCTGGACGATGTGTCACTTCATTCTTGAAGATCAGGTTGTCTGCCATCGGTCTCAAGCAAAAAGGCCGGGGCGAGACACCTTCCAGGAAAACGAATCGTAACGCCAATTCAGGGAAGAGATTGAGATCATGGGAATTGATTCAGGCCAGCCGCCTTTTGTGGCGATTGTCAGCGGGTTGCCAAGGTCAGGCACTTCGATGATGATGAAAATGCTCGAATCAGGCGGTGTGCCGGTGATGACCGACAACCTGCGAGAAGCTGATATCGACAACCTGAATGGCTATTACGAATTCCTGCCTGCCCTGAAGGTCAAAAACGATTCAAGCTGGCTGAAGGATGCCAACCATAAAGCCGTAAAGATGGTCTATCAATTGCTTTATGATCTGCCCGACGGTTTTGAATATCGGATTTTGATGATGCGCCGGGCCATTGACGAAGTTCTCGCGAGTCAGAAAAAAATGCTGCAACGGCTTGGCAAGCCAACAGATGCGATTCCCGACGAGAAAATGGCCGAGCTTTTCCGGTCGGGGCTTTTGAAGTTTGAGAATTGGGTCGCCCAGAAACCCAATTTCCGTATGATTAATGTTGACTATAACAAGATAGTGGTTGATCCGTTGCCTCAGATCGCGGCAATCAATCAACTCCTGGGCGGATCGCTTGACACCGACGCCATGGCTGAAGTGGTCTCGCCCGACCTTTACCGCAATCGCAAGTCGTAAGGCCTAAACTCACCAGGGCTTGATCTGCAGGAACCCCGACGAAATCATGAGCACGAACCCAGGCCCAGCCACCCATTCTGAATCGACAGGCCAGCCCGGCCGCCCTTCTGCCGGCTCACCCGCCCCAGGCAGCGGCCGCCCCGGTGGCCCGCCTCCCGGCGGCAGCCCGTTTGGTGGTCGTCCTGCCGTTGTCGCCGAGCCGGAAACTTTTGTGGAAGTGCACACAAAGTCAAGAACGCCATACGATTGCGTCTTCCTGATGGCCTATGGCGCACCGGAATGCATGGCTGATGTCAGGCCGTTTCTTGATAATGTACTGCGTGGCCTGCCCGTGCCCAAAGAACGCTATGAAGCTGTGGTGCATCATTATGAACTCATCGGCGGCCGAAGCCCGCTCAACGAGCTGACCGATCGCCAGGCGGCCGGCCTTCGGGCCGAACTGAAGAATCAGGCGATTGACCTGCCGGTTTTTGTCGGCATGCGGTTCTATAAACCCTACATGTTCACAGCCTTACGGGCTATGAAAGACGCTGGCTGCCGGCGGGCGATTGGGATCATTCTTTCGCCCTACCAAAGCATGCCAAGCTGGGAAAAATACATGGAAACGATCCAGGAAATACTGGATCTTGGCTATGCCGACGAAGTTCCGGCCATCGACTTCATCAAGCCCTGGTTTGATCATCCCCTCTTTGCCCGCAGCCAGGCCGCCCAGGTGCAGGCCGCTCTTGATCAGATTTCTGTAGAAAGGCGGCAGAAAGCCCGCATTGTTTTCACAGCGCACTCAATTCCGACAGCCGTCGCCGCCCGCTGCCCTTATGTCAGTCAAATTGAACATGCCTGTAAGGCGGTGGCGGAAGAACTGGGCCGAACCGACTGGATACTGGTGTGGCAAAGCCGCAGTGGCGACCCCAAGACGCCCTGGCTCGAGCCTGATGTCAATGAATATTTAAGCACGATCAAAGAAAAAGACGGGGTTGAAGACGTTGTGCTCTGCCCCATCGGCTTTATATCCGACCATGTGGAAGTCATGTATGATCTTGACCTTGAAGCCAAAGAGACGTGCCGCCATGCGGGCATTGGCATGGTCAGGGCCGAGACGGTGAACGATCATCCTGTTTTTATTAAAGCACTGGCCGATATTGTCAAAACCCGCATGGCCAAAGACCGTGCAACCCAGGCCAAGACTCGCATGTAATTTTTTTGCTGCAATGTCACAAGCTCATACAAATAGAAATGTTGTGGTTGTTGGTGCCGGCATCAGCGGGCTGGTGGCGGCTTATGAGCTTTTACAAAAGGCAAAAAAGGCTGGACTTGGGCTTAATATCACCCTTTTTTAGGGTCGGTCGAGAATTGGCGG
>JBJTRR010000670.1:0-7109 GCA_046076185.1 bacterium
GGCAACTCGTGCGGCCGATGTTTTGCACCAGTGGACGAAGCCAGAGTGCCAGCGACCCGCCGCCATTCTGTGCGGCGATGTGAACCAGACGCGTGTCAGGGCGGCTCTGGGCAAATGCAATCACACTGGCAAGGTCCTGAGCCTGATCCTGGGCCAGGGTTGGGTTATAGCAATCAAAGTGAACCGTGGCGGGCCTGTTGGTTGCTGATGAAGTTGAATCGAAATTTGAGCCGACAAAGATCGGATCAAATGCAATGACTGACGCGCCTGATTTTAGAATCTCAGTGACAAGCGGTTTCAATTCGCCGTTTGAACCGACCAGGCCCGAGATGCCACCGTTAGCGTAATAAACGACGCTGACAGCGTTATAGCGGTCGGGGCGAAGTTCAACCACAGGAATGCTGTCATTTTTGCCATTGCGGCTGACGTGAGATTTAATGATCTGAATATTTGGGCCGAAGAGATCGGTTGTGACACGTGTCGATTTCAATTCGGCGGCCGTTGGGAAGGCGGCACCGGCCCGCACGAAGTGGGCGGTTTTCAGGGCCTCGCGGCTGGCTTGCCATTCGGTGGCAGTGGTGGGCGAAAGCCACTTTTCAAGCTGGCGTTTCTGGGTGGCGATCAGGTCTTTTTCCAGAGCTTCGGGCGATTTCATTTCGCGGGCGATGCGGTCGTCTTCTTTGGTTGTCAGAAGTGTGTCGGCGGTTTCAATGGTGAGTTCTGGCTCGCGCAGGGCGGGCGAATCTTCACGATTTTGCAGCCATCGGGCAAAGAAAGGATAGACAGCGTTTCGCGAAATGCGATTGTAATTGTGGTCGAAATTGAAAATGGTGGCGGTCACGAGATCAGACCGCCCATAAAGGCCATAGACCTTGGAAAGGGCTGGATAGACAGCCGTCATGGTGTTAGCTGTCCAGTCGCCGGTTGCACCAACGATTCGCATGGGTTTGGGGGCATTGATGGCTCCGATTTCAACATTGTCAGTAAACAGTCGCATGCCGGCGGTGTTTTCGCAGACGCAGCCGCCCTGAAAATTCTCGGAGATCATGACGACCGGGGCAGCGGCGGCAATGCGATCATCGACACCCGTCAGAAGAAATGTCTGGGTGCCGCCGCCTGATTCGCCGGTGCAGCCAATGCGGGCTGAATCAACATCGGGCAGGCTTTCCAGCCAGTCAAGGGCGCGAATGGAATTGAACGTCTGGAATCCGACAAGATTCAGGCCCCAGCGATTTAAATTATCGTTTGAGAATTCATGCTTGAAAGGCTTGGAATCGTTATAGCCGACCATGTCGTGCATAAATACAATGAAGCCGAGTTTGGCCAGGCGAATGCAGCGTGCCTGCACGGCTTCGTTCATGCGGCCATCGGCATAGTGGCCATGTGGCGAAAGAATGGCGGGCAGCTTGCCTTTGACATTCTTCGGTCTGTAGAGATTACCGCAGAGATGAAAGCCGGGAACGGTTTCAAGTGCGACTTTTTCAATGGTGTAATCGCCGCGGTCGATCTTGCCTATGACTTTGGGGTGAAGCGGAGTTTTGGGCCACATGGGCCAGATGCCAAGGGTGACGAGCAGTTGTTCGCGCAGGGCTTTGCGACGGTTTTGCCATTCGCCCAGGGTTGCAGGTGGCACAAAATCAGCACCCTGGCGATTGGTGCGGGTGGTTGTGCGACGAATGTCAGGTGAAATTTCAAAACCGCTGACGAGTTTTTTCAGTTGATCGGCGGCCGCGGGCGAAGGCGAGCTTGAAATGATCAGCCAGTTGGGTGCATGTGCCTTGATCTCAGGCTTTTTCTCAGTGCCTTTATTGATTTTGTGGCCACTGACCTGATATTCACGGCCGGGAACGACTTTAATTTCGCCAAGGGAAATTAAAGTCCATTTGTCAATTTGATTTGTCGGTTTGCCGGTCGATTTCAATTCAATTTCATGCTCTTTGACACTTGCCTGCCAGCTCTGGCCGGAAAGGTCGATCGCGAAGAGATAGGCAGGCTGATCTTTGGTGACCGGGCCGGCAGGAACGACGAATTTCGCTTCGTTTTCAATGATCGAGAAGCCGGTTTGGATAGAGGAAAAGGGCTTGGTGGCCTGATCCTGAGCCGGTGCGGCAAGAGCCGAGGCGATTCCGATGAGGCTGGCGAGGGCGGTTCGGGCGAGTCGTCTCATGGTGAAAATCAATTCCTGGCGGGGCTGATGGTTTTCATTCGATCGCATGACCGGTATGATAATTTCTTATCCAAGCATATTAAGAAGAATGAGTCGCCAGGTGTATTGATTTCTTCCGGATTTTTCATCCGGTTGCCTGCCCGGCACTCGTTTCGCCCCCCTGATGCCCCACAGACCGAGCGCCGAGCCGGGAGTTCTAACTTCAATGATGAGAAAGTTTTATGCAGGCCTGTTGGTGTTTCTGGCCGTTGCCGGGCTGACAATCAATTCAGCCGACTGGAGCCCTGGCTATAAGCCGCCGGCCTTTGCCATTCGCGATGCCAAAATTGTCGTAAAGCCTGGCCAGGCCATTGATAAGGGCACCATTGTGGTGCGCCGGGGGATGATTGAACAGGTGGGCAAGGCCGAAGAGGTGAAGCTGGCGGCCGACACCTTTGTGGTTGATGGCAAAGGGCTTACGGTTTATCCGGGCTGGATGGACGCTTACACGCTGAACGGGCTGAGCTCGGGCGCGACCCGGTCTAAAACCGGTTCTGGCCGGAATCTGCCGGTGATCGACTTTTCCTCGCCATTTACGCCGCCTGACGACCGCATCGGCATTACGCCGGAATTCAAGGTGGCCGAATCGCTGGCCCTTTCTGATGGCTCAACCGAAGGCCGCCGAAAGCTTGGCTTTACGTCGCAGATTGTGGCCCCTGGCGGGGCGATTTTGACGGGCCAGGGCGCACTGGCATCGACCACCGGGCAACCACGGCGAGAGATCATGATTGAGCCGGAAGTCGGCCTGCATGTGAACCTCAGGCCGCCATTTGAGCCGAACCCGGCCCCGACGACGGCACCAACCCAGGCCCCCGGCGGTTTCCGCTTCCGGGGCGGCGGCAGTGCGGGCGGGCCAACGGGCTATCCCTCGGCCCTGATGGGAATTATCGCCCACCTGCGGCAGAATGTGCTGGATGCGCGGCACCACAGGCAGCAGCTTGATCATTATGCCAAACATGGCGGCAATCGGGTGCCGTCAGACCCGGCCCTTGAAACGATTCTGGCGGCGATTGACGGCAAATTGCCAGTCTGGTGGCAGGCTGAATCGCAGGACGAAATTCACCGGGCTTTGGACCTGTCGAAGGAATTTGGCTTCAAGCCTGTGATTGTAGGCGGGCGAGAGGCTTATAAGGCAGTGGATCGGCTGAAGGCCGAAAAGGTGCCCGTGGTGCTGCGGCTGAGCCATCCGGCCAAGCCGAAAGTGCCGACAAAAGAAGAATATGCGGCGAAGAAGGTTGAAGAGCGAAACGAGCCGCTGCGACTGCTGGAAGACCGGATGGCCCAGTGGAAGAAGCGAGTGGCGGGGCCGGGCGTGCTGCACAAGGCGGGCGTGAAGATCAGCTTTTCAACCGATGGCCTGCAGCGCTCTGACCAGTTTGCCGAAAAGGTGCGCGACCTGATCGCCGAAGGCCTGCCGGAAGCGGCGGCCCTTGAGGCGATGACGCTGAACGTGGCCGACCTGGCGGGCGTGGGCAAGAGCCTGGGCACTTTGGAAAAAGGCAAGGCCGGGCACCTGGTGGCCCTGACAGGCGACCTGAACGACGCCAAGGCGAAGGTGCGTCTGGCGGCGGCCGACGGGCTGATGTTTGACTTTGATGCCCCGACGGTCTTTCCGAAAAAGGCTGTGGCCGGTGGGCCTGGCGGTGGTGGCGGCGGGCCGGGCGGCCCCGGTGGGAACCGACCGGATGCGACCAAGAAAGGCGGCGGCGGAAGAAGGCCCCCACAACAGCTTGACGAATATCAGACGGGTGCAACCCAGCTTTCAGCCAGAGAGCTGAATCGCGAAGCTGCTGAAGAAACGGCCCCAACAGAAGTGGCTGAGCTTCGGCAGGACGAGCCAAAGAAACCCGAAGCGAAAAAAGCCGGCGACAAGCCTGAAGGCGGGCGTAACCGGCCGGAACGTGACGCCGGGAAGCCAAAGGGTGAACGGCCACAGGGCAAGGATCAGCCCAAAGGCGATCAGCCAAAGGGCGATGCAGCCAAGCCAAAGGATGCGGAAAAGGCGAAGCAGGAGCCTGCCAAACCGGCCAAGCCGCTGGTGGATACGCCGATTGAGCTTGAGGTGGACCGGGCGATTGGCAGGAAGACGGGCGGCAATGTGCTGATTCGTAACGCCACGGTGGTGACGGTGGCGAAGGCCGGCATTTTGCCAAAGGCGTCGATTCTGGTTCAGGGCGGCAAGATTGCGGCGATTGGGCCTGACCTGAAGGCACCTGAGGGCGTGATGGAGATTAATGCCGAAGGGCTTTTTGTGATGCCGGGCATGATTGACACGCACTCGCACATGGCGATTCAGGGCGGGGTGAACGAGGCGACTCTTTCCATCGTGCCGGAAGTGCGGGTGGCTGATGTGATTGACGGCGACGACCCGGCGATTTATCGGGCACTGGCCGGTGGCACCACGGCAGCGCGGCTTTTGCATGGCTCGGCCAATACGATTGGCGGGCAGGATGCGATTATCAAGCTGCGGCCGGGGCACCCGGGCCGCGACATTCTGCTGAAAGACAGCAAGCGGCCGCAGGGCGTGAAATTTGCCCTGGGTGAAAACGTGACCCGGCGCACGAACCGCTTTCCCACAACCCGGCTGGGCGTGGAAGCGACCATTGAACGGGCGTTTCAGGAGGGCAGGGCTTACAGCGATGCCCGCAAGGCCTGGGCTGAGGCGAGCAAAAAAGATCCGGCCACGGCAGGCCCGGCACCGCGACAGGACCTGCGGCTTGAGGCCCTGGCACGCATCGTGGCGGGCGATATCAAAATTCACAGCCACTGTTATCGGGCCGACGAGATTTTGATGCTTCTGCGAACGGCCGAGCGGCACAATGTGCGGGTGCAGTCGCTGCAGCACGTGCTGGAAGGCTATAAGGTGGCGGCTGAAATTGCGGCCCACGGGGCCAGTGCTTCGACCTTTTCTGACTGGTGGGCTTATAAGGTTGAGGCTTTTGACGCCGTGCCGGCCAATGCGGCCATTTTGACCGAGGCCGGGGCGAATGCCGTGATCAAGAGCGACGATGCCGAGCTGGTGCGGCACCTGAATCTTGAGGCGGCGAAGTCAGTGAAATATGGATCGATGCCGGAAGAGCAGGCCCTGGCACTGGTGACGATCAATGCAGCCCGCGAGCTGGGGCTTGATCACCGCATGGGCTCAATTGAGGTGGGCAAAGACGCCGACCTGGCGATTTTTGATGCTCATCCGCTGGATACGCTGAGCCAGTGCCGGCTGGCCCTGATCAACGGTGAAATTGAATTCCAGAAGGGCAAGTCGCTGGAGGAAGCCATCAGGCCGAAGAAGCTGGGCGAGCTAGCCCGGAACCCGAATGCCAGCCAGAAGCGGGTGCTGGAATTCAAGGAAGACCCTGACAATCGCAAGCTTCGTGCTTTTGTGGGCGGGCGGGTGCATCCGGTGGATGGTCCGACGATTGCCAAGGGCGTGGTGATTGTCGAGAACGACCTTATCAAGGCGGTGGGCGGGGCTGACACGCCGATTCCGAATGGTGCGGAAGTGGTGAATATGGAAGGGCTTGACATCTGGCCGGGGCTGATTGATTCAGGCAGCCGGGTGGGTCTGTCGGAAGTTGGCAGCCTGCGGGAAACGCAGGACGTAGCCGATTCAGCCACATTCCAGCCGGAGCTGATTGCCGGCACGGCGATTCATCCTGACAGTGAAATCATTCCGGTCACGCGGGCCAATGGCGTGCTGACGGTGCTGGCCCAGCCTGGCGGCGGGGTGATCTCGGGGCAGAGTTCGCTGGCGAATCTGGCGGGCTGGGTGCCGTCGCAAATGGTACTGGTTGATAAAGTGGCCCTGCAGGTGCAGATACCAGGCTATGTTCCGCCAAGGGAAACGGGCCTTGAAAGCGGCCGGGCGGCTCATGAATGTGCCTGCGAGGATATGGCGACCGGCTTTGCCGACCATGCCCACGAGGCGATGGCCGATGACCCTTCGCCGGAATTGGAAAACTTGCGGAACGAGGCTCGCCAGCGGCGAACACAGCGGCTGGAAGAGATTGCCGACCAGTTCAAGCAGGCCACGGCCTATGGCAAGGCCCGCGAGGCGGCGGCCAGGGGCGAAGTGGCGGCATTTAACGCTGACCCGCGAATGGAAGCCATGCTGCCTTATGCCAAGGGTGAGAAGCCGGTGATCTTCCAGGCGAACCACCGGGCCGAGATTCTTGACGCCCTCTTTCTGGCCAAGGCCCTGAAGCTGAAGGCGATTATTGGCGGTGGGCAGGAGGCGTGGAAGGTGGCCACCGAGCTGAAGGAAGCGGGCGTGCCGGTGCTGATCGGTGGTGTTTTACAACTGCCAGGCGAAAGCCACGACCCCTACGACGCCCCTTACACCAATGCGGCGAAGCTGCATGCAGCGGGTGTGAAATTTGCATTGCAATCGGGCGGTGGCGGGCCTGATGAAGCCACGGCGGCCCGAAACCTGCCTTTTGAGGCGGGCACGGCGGCCGCCTTTGGCCTGAGTGAAGACGCTGCCCTGAAGAGTGTGACGCTGGCCCCGGCCGAGATTCTGGGCGTGGCTGACCAGTTAGGGTCGATCAGGGCGGGCAAGAAGGCGAATCTGGTGGTGAGCCGGGGCTCGATCCTTCAGGCCACAACGCCAGTCGTTCTGCTGGTGATTGATGGCCGAGTGCTGAAGCCGGAAAGCCGGCACACCCGGCTGGCCGCGAAGTATCGCGAACGCCTGCGACAGGTGAAAGAGGGTATGGTGCCGATTGGTGCGAATGCCAAGTGACAGAAACGGGAAAGGCTCCGGGCGATTTCAGTCGCCCGGAGATTTCCGTTTGATCAATGGCAGCGCATTGGTTTGAGGGCTGATGGCGTAACGGCGGAAAAACGGGGGTAGGCACGCTTGCTGCGCTTCCGCGAGCCAGACTCCTTTTTCAAGCTCCTCTGAAAC
>JBJTRR010000671.1:0-1060 GCA_046076185.1 bacterium
TAGCGCAGTCGATTATTATTCCAACATCATTCTGAAACACCTGCTGGCCGGCAATTATCCCATTCCTGGGAACATTTCCAGCATGCTGGCCAAAATCCATAACATCCTGATGGACGAAATTCGCAACCATTTCGACTTCAATATCGAAAAGTTCGACGAATTTAACGCCAATGCCCACTTCAAAGGCACGGGCCGCCAGCTATTTATGGAGTTCCGCCGCTATGTCGCCAAAAAAATCTGGGAACTCCGCCGCCGGGCCCGCATGTTCGAACAAATCGAACCTGGCATCCCGCTCGAAATCACTTACAGCGAAGCCGATAAGAAAGAACTTCTCTTCTATCGCAACCACCTCGCCCAGCTTGAAAAACAGCTGAAAGATTCCAACAGCCAGCTGAAATCGGCCGGAATTATTGAATCTGGCCGCAACAAAATCAGCCATTTCTTTGCCAGTAACCATGAAGTGAACGACACGGCTCCAGCCACCAAGGCCAAGCCGAGCGAACCGCCAAAGAAAACACAGTCAGAATCTGATACACAGTCGGAACAACCAAATCAGGAAAAACTGCAACAATCTAATCCCTGCAACGGGTTTGTTCAGAAGGGCATTCTCAGCAGAGAGATCACGTATTCAGGTTATCGACCACCTGTCCCTGATTGGTTGTACCGTATTCAACAGGAACGGCGGCGGAAGCGCGAATTACAGGCTGCGGTTAAAGCTTCAAACGACCTGAAAATTAAAGTATTCACCGACTTAAAACAGGTGATCAGCGGGCCGACGGAAGACACATCGCCGATTGATCAGCTTGGTCAGAATAAAGATTTGAAAGAGTTGCAGACGTGGGCTGTCCCGCACGAGCCGGTGACGCTTGCAGACGTCAAGCCGAACCCGGCTGACCTGGCACACCCGACCGTGAAATTTTATGAAACGGCCGAGGACTGGGCCGACTTGCTTGAGGGTCGCAAGGAAATTCGCGAGAAGCGTGTGTCGCTATTGAAGCACATGAAGCACCGCGAATCGGCCCGATACCGAAAAATCCGCGAAGAGAAGAAAAAGCGGCTG
>JBJTRR010000672.1:0-2936 GCA_046076185.1 bacterium
TGTCTGCCGGGCTGCATCAGCCTGCCAGAAATTGCCAATTGCCGTGAAAATCAGGCCCCATGCAAGAATGATCCGCAGTGGCTTTTTCATGTGTCAGATCACCTGGATTTTGATTGGGTCAATCGCGTTATACAAATAGCCGCTGCGGTTCCAGAATGGCTCAACCGGCTGCGTCTTGCCCTTGGAATCGGTTGCCCGCGATGCCACCAGCCATGTACCCGCCGTGGGCAGGTCGATCACCGCTTCCCACTGCACCCAGGCACCCTCGAGAACCTTCCGCGACGTTATTTTCGCCATTTGCCACGGCCCGTCGGCCGCGGCTTGAATTTCCACTTTCGACACTGTGCCCGAGCCTGTCCACGCCAGGCCAATGATTGTCAGTTGTCCGGCCTTCACCGTGGTCCCGCTGGTGTGCGAGGTGATCTGCGACTTCACGAAAAGCTCTGTCACGCTCCTGAGCTGCTCAGGCTTGGGGGCCACTTCGGGCGGCAACTTCTCGGTAGGGAATTTATAGCCGGTCTGCTGAAAAAATGCCGGCGATTCGCTGGCCGATGCCGTCACACGCCGAATCCACTTCACCCAGTGGTTGGCTGTCCAGGAGGGCACCACCAGCCGCAATGGCCCGCCGTGCAGCAGAGGCAGGGGCTCGCCATTCATGCGGTCGGCCAGAATCACATCCTCCTGCAACAGTCGTTCCAAGGGCAGGCTGCGGGTAAATGGTGGCGTTTTGTCGGTCGGCGGCGTGTCGCCAGTTTCAAAAATCAGGTGTTTTGCTTCCGGTTTCAGGCCCATGGCCTTGGCCAGGTCGGCAAAGCGAATGCCGCCCCACATGGCCTGGCCCACGGCGCCGCGTTCCCACATCAGCCCAGGCACATTTGGCTTGAAGAGGGCCCGGCCATTGCCGGCACACATGGCTACAGCCGGGCGCTGCACACGCTCAAACCGGCCGAAAATCTCGCTTGGCTTCAGCTTTTTTTCGTTTTCGAATAATCCGTCAAATGTCACAGACCATCCGGCCGCGTTCACTGCCGGCTCGCCGAAGTGGTTCCGCACAAAAAACCATTCATTGGGAGTGAATTCACCCCCAAGCTGGTCAACAGGTGTCTCCAGGTCCAGCGGCCGCCGCGATCGCACAATCAATCCCGCCGATTTCTGCCCAGCCGCCGGCTTTTCGTCCTGCCCTGTCAATCTCTGGCTGCCACCGGCACCCAAGGCCAGCCCGGCCAGAGTCGATTGCTTGATTAACACTCGGCGGTCAATGCCCATGGCCCTGTTCTCCCTCTTTCATTTCGTCTGCCCTGTACCAATATAGATGATAAAAAGGCCCTGATGCAACCGCCTGGCATTTTTTTCGGTTAAACAAAAAAGGGCACCCCGCAAGGTGCCCCTTTGGCTTGAATTGGCCAGAGATCAGGCAGGTCAGACCTTGTATTCCGACCCGCGCAGCTTCTCAAGCAGCTTCTTGGTGGCCGTAATGCCCTCTGGCTCGCCCAGTTCCGAGCCTTCATATTCAATGCCCACCCAGCTCTTGTATCCGGCGTCGGAAACAATCTTCATGATGCGGCCAAAGTCCATGTCACGCTCGTTGCCGGCCTGGTCGAAGACGTATGACTTCGCCGAAACACCCTTGGCATAAGGCATCAGCCGGGCAATGGCCTGATAAATGTCGATGGTGTGCTTCTTGTTCTTGTCACGCGGGAAGTTGCCGAAGTCGGGCAGGGTGCCGAAATTCTTGCTGCCCACAGCCTTGATCAGGGCGATCAGACTGTCGGGGTCCGACGACGGCCCGCCGTGGTTTTCGCAAATGATCTCGATCTTATGCTTTTCGCCATAGTCGGCCAGCTTGCGGCAGGCTTCGGCGGCTGGATTCGTCTTCGTCGCCGAGTAATTGCTGCCGGTATTAATACGAATGGCATGGCAGCCCAGTGCCGCGGCGGCATCCACCCACTTCATGTGGTTTTCAACAGCCTGGTTCCGCTTGGTGGCGTCTTCCACCGAGAGGTCGCCTTCGCCGTCAATCATGATCAGCACGTTGGTCACGCCGTGGTCGGCAGCCCGCTTGTTCAGCTCTTTCAGGTAAGCCTCGTCGCGGGCTTTATCCTTGAAAAACTGGTTCACATATTCCACGCCGTCAATCCCGAATTCCACCTTGGCCATTTTGGGGAAGTCAAGGTTCATTGCCGTGGTCTTCGACCGATCAGCGAAAAGCCGCTTGTGCAGCGACCACTGGGCTAGCGAAATCTTGAAATCGCCAATCTTGCCGGCGGCCGGTTTGCCCGACTCGTCGGCGGCCAGGGCCAGGTGGCCCAGCATCGGCGAAATAGCGGCGGCAAGGCCAAGCCTGCCAGCCTGACGTCGGCTGAAATTCTTCTCAATCATGGTTCAAAATCTCCCTCAGGGCTCATGGTTGCTGGAAAACGGTCAAAATCTCACAAATCTCAAGTCATTCAGCGTCAAACGCCTCAGGCAAAGGCCACATTTCGGGCCGTAAGCTCTGTCTTCAGGGCGGTGGCGGCATCGCCAAACCGCTCGGGGCCGGTGAATCCATAAAATTTCTCGGCCACCACAAGGTGTGGCTCAAGCGTGCAAAAACCCTTGTAGCCATGGGCCACAGCGTCGGCAATGATCTGCGGAATCTGCCCTTCACCCTGCCCGGCAGGCACATTTTTGTGTGTCTTCGTGCAATAGTCTTTCACATGAATGTGGCTCAGCTGCGGCCGCAGCAGGGCCCACGCTTCGTCGATATTCTGGCCCACCTCCAGGTAATTTGCCGGGTCAAAGGCATGGCCCAGGGCCGGGCTGCCCACGGCCGTAATCAAGTCGTTTGATCTTGTCGCCGTGTCGCCATAAATCGCTTTTTCATTTTCCAGAAAGAGCTTCACGCCCCGCTTATCGGCGATCTCGGCCAGAGCCTTCATCCGGCGGATCACCTCATC
>JBJTRR010000673.1:0-1356 GCA_046076185.1 bacterium
AACACCAGGTTTTCCTGCCGCAGCATTGCGATGATCCTGCAGAACAGCGTAGTCAGCCAGATTGATTTTGAGTCGGGGTCAGCGCTGGTAAGCATTGAGAAAATGGATATCCCCGATATCCTCAAAGTACTTGAATCAACGCTTGGCATCATTCAAAGCGCCATGACGGACCGGGAGTTTTTTGAGCGGGCCGTGCAGTTGATGATCAACCTGCTTGACCTTGACCAGGCCTGGGCCCTGACATTGAACCCCAAGGGGCAGTGGGACGTGGTTGCCATGAGCAGCAACCCGAGTTCGCTGAGGACGATCAAGAAAGAGCCCAACGATTTTCTGCTTCGCAAGCTGAAGGAGTCGGGCCAGTCGGCCTGGATGCGCACCTCCGACGAAAACCTGACCTTTTCGGAAGTGGAAATGGGTCTGTCTGAATCGGTGGGTGCCCCGGTGCTCGACCCCAAGGGCAAAGTGATTGGGGGGCTGTGCGGCATCAAGTTTGTTTCGCACGACCTGGAAGAGAAAAAGCTTGGGGTTCGGACAAAATCGCAGAAACTTGCTGAAATTCGTGCGATTATCATGCAGATTCTGGCCGGTTGCGTGGCGACAGGTATCGCCCACTTCACGATGAAGGGGCAGCGCGACCAGATGGAAATATTGATGGAGCAATATTTTACAAAGAAAATTTCTGAGCGTATTCTCTCTGACCCGGCACTGATGAGGGGTTCAGAATGCGAGATCACCTCGCTGTTCTGCGACATTCGTAACTTCAGCCGGATTTCGGCCACGCTTGAGCCCGACGTGCTTTTGCATTGGCTGCAGGAAACGCTCAATTCCATATCAGAATGCGTGCCCGAGCACGACGGCGTGGTGGTTGATTATATTGGCGACGAACTTATGGCCATCTGGGGCGACCTCAGCACCAATACCGACCCAGCCAAAAAAGCCGTGCTGGCCGGTTTTGCCATGATCGACGCCATTGAGCAGCTTTCCGACCTCTGGCAGGATCAGTTTGGCGGCCAGCGGTTCGCCGTGGGCGTGGGTATTAACACCGGCAACGCGTTTGTCGGAAATATCGGTACACCGCGTAAATTCAAGTTTGGCGCCATCGGCAATTCGGTGAATCTGGCCAGCCGTGTTCAGGGCGTGACCAAATATTTTCAGTGCCCGTTTCTGGTGACACACAATACCTGGACCAAGCTGAATGGCGAATTTGTCGGCCGCCGGATCGGGGCTGTGACAATGGTCAATATACCCCAGCCGGTTGAGCTTTATCAGGTCTTCCGGCATGGCAACCCCGAGATGGAAAAATTCTGTGCCGATTATGAAACCGCCATGCTGCATTACGAAAATCAGGAATATCGC
>JBJTRR010000674.1:0-8437 GCA_046076185.1 bacterium
GACTTCGTTGGTTCGCTCGACCAGCAATGCATCAGCCTGAATATTCCGCAAGTCATGCAGAATCGGAAACGCCAGCTTGTTTTCCTCAGCCCATTTTTTGAGATCTTCCGGCGAATCGCCTGCGTTTGAGGCTATCCCGAAAAACTTCACGCCCCTGGCATCATAGGCCTTCGCCATTTCATTAAGCCGGGGCAGATATTTCTCGCCAATCGGGCAACCGGGCGACACGAAAACCAGGGCGACAGCATTCACTTTTTTAATGTTCAGCAGGCTACCCAGGCCGCGATTTCCCATTGCCAAGCCATATAGCCACACTTCCTTGCCTGTCTGAACATCCTTCAGCCGGAAATCGCCAACCCTTTTGCCAACAAGACGATCCAGAGCCAAGGCAGGCTCTTCGGCCCAAAGCGGTGTCGCCGGCACTGACGCAGCCAGACTCACCAGCAAAAGTGACATCTTTATCAATAAACGTCTGTATCGCATAGTCGTGAAGCACCCAGATGGCATAAGGCGGAAGTTGACTGATTCTTACACTCATTAGTTATATCTAAATAGCGTCAAACCGTACAGTAACGCCCCAGGTATTCATGAATAATTCTTAAACTTTAATTCACAGTCGCCCGGGATTTTTCTCTCAAGCTACTTTAGCATATTGATTTAGATCAATAATTACGATCGTCTGTAAAATCAATTCGTCAGATTCTCATGATCATGATATAATTCTAGTATGTCACCAAATGGCGTGCCCTCATGGGCAGGCCCTGAGGACGACTTGACATAAGCTGGGCAAGGTAGCGAATGAATCACAGGCCAGATGATAATCTAGTCGAGGTTCGTGTGCCACTTTCGCTGGTAGACGTTTCAGAGCTTAAAATCCGCGTCGGATTATGGTTGCTGCCTGTCGGTGGCTATCTGCGCGGTGGTCAGCGTCTGATTGAGCTGACGATTGGGCCGGTAAGTTATGTGATCCATTCGCCATGTGCCGGGCGACTGGTCAAATGCCTTGCCCGTGAAGATTCTGTGGTGAAGAACGGCACCCTTCTGGGAGTGATTTTGAGGGATGGACACGACTCCCGACCGGAGTCATGATCGACCGAACCTGAATCCGGGCTCTCCTCGACCAGTGGGGCCGGCGGACAGGGCACCCTCTGGCATGGTGGCCGTTCTTGAACTCTCGGCCGGTGTCATCCCTTACCGGGTTGATCCTTCAGGCGGCATCTGCTACCTGATCCTGCATTCCGCTTCAGTGCGTAACCCTCGTGCCCGCTGGGAGTTTCCCAAAGGCGGCATTGAAATTGGCGAATCGCCCCGCCAAGCTGCTTTACGGGAATTTGGCGAAGAAACCGGCATTACTGACTGGCGGCTGCGTGAGGGATTTGAAAAGTCCATAAGCTACACTTACATCCGCAAGGGCCGCAAAATCATTAAGTCGGTCACTTATTTTATGGTGGAAGTGAAGACCGACCGACTGCATAAATCGGTCGAGCATATGGAGGACACGGCCGGCCACTGGTATCATTGGGCTTCGTTGCAGGAGATTTCCAGGCTCCTCTACCACTCCAAAATTCGCCAGCTCTTTGAAGAGGCCGACCAGTGGCTGCATCAGCACCCCACAACTTCAAAAAGCTGACAGAACCGCGTCGCCGGGACACAAGATGACAACCAGTCTGAAATGGCACAGCCCTGGGCATGCGGAAGGCCTTTTTATTTGCCTTGATGGCCCGGATGGTGCCGGCAAATCAACCCAGGCAGCACGGCTGGCCGAGTTTCTTCGTGGCCAGGGCCATGAAGTGCTTGCCGTGCGAGACCCTGGCGGAACGGCGCTGGGCGACCGGTTGCGATCGCTGCTGCTGGATCGCGACAGTGTGGAAAGCTGCCTGAAGTCGGAAATGCTCATGTTCATGGCCAGCCGGGCCCAGCTTCTGGCGGAACGTGTGCGGCCTGCACTTGAGTCAGGCAAAATCGTTGTGGCTGATCGATACCTTCTTTCCACCGTGGTTTATCAGGGCTATGCCGGTGGGCTTGACCCCGCTGAAATCTGGCGGGTGGGCCATGCAGCCACATCAGGCCTGGTGCCCAGCCTGACTCTGGTTCTGGACGTGAGCCGCGAAGTGGCTCTTTCACGGATGAATCGCTCACGCGACCGCATTGAATCACGCCCGGAAACCTATCAGGAAGCGGTCAGGGCAGGTTTTCGCACGGGTATGGCCGACTTCCCGGGGCCAATCCGCCGAATCGACGCCAATCTTGCCTCCGACGCCGTTTTTGAGCAAATCCTGACCGAGGTGCGCCATGTCATGGCAGAACATACGCGGGCATGACACTGTTGTTGAGCACTTTCGTCGCCTGATCGGCAGTGGCCGGTTGCCCCATGCCATGCTCTTTGTCGGCCCGCCATCGATCGGTAAATCGACATTTGCCCGAGCCCTCGCCCGGGCCCTGCTTTGCAGCGAAAACCCGCCAGAATTGCTGAATCCCTGCGGCCAGTGCCCGTCGTGCAGGCAGGTGGATGTCGAAACGCACCCGGATTTGATTATTGTCCGCCGGCCTGAAGAGAAGCAGGTGATACCGGTTGACACCATTCGAGACGAAGTCTGCGCCAAGCTCTCCCTCAAGCCAATGATGGGCAAAAACCGGGTTGCCATTGTTGAAGACGCCGACCACCTGAACGAAGAGTCGTCAAATGCTTTTCTGAAAACCCTTGAGGAGCCAGGCCCAGGCTCAGTTCTGATTCTCATTGGCACATCGCCCGACAACCAGATTGATACAATTGTCAGCCGATGTCAGGTCGTAAAATTCCAGCCTCTATCGGTAGATGATATTGAGTCAATCCTGATTGAAAAACAACTGGTGACATCCACCGACGAAGCGCGTCGTCTGGCTGATGTAGCCGAGGGCAGCATCGCACGGGCTCTGGCACTTGCCGACCAGACATACAGAAGCCTTTTTGAAATTGTGATTTCAGAACTTGCCGAAACGACAAATCCTGTTGCTCCATCCATTGCAAAACAAATGGAAGACCATATTAAAAATTGCAATAAGGAAACACCCATTCAAAGGCGAAGGGCAATATTACTGATTGAAGACATCTCGCGATTCTTTCGCGAGGTGCTGTGGGCCGGTGCCGGGCTGGCCTCGCCCGGCGGCGACACCAGCCGCGACCGGTTCGCAAGGTCTATGGCCCAACACTGTGAACCAGAAGATATTTTCATTCTGGCCGACCGCACCATGCTTGCCATCAGCCAGATTCAATCAAACGGCAACATGGGCCTGGTGCTTTCGGCATGGGCCGCTGATGTCTGCCACACCCTTCATCAGGCAGCCCTGGCCACAAAATAAGATTTGTGTCAGATCTTATGTTTGTATTTCAGATGATCTTGCGTAACCGCCCTTTACCGGTTTATCAGAAAACAGACGCAATTCCACAACTTTCATTTGAATCGCCAACTGCTGCAGGCCAGCCGAAATGCATGTCATCAGCAACACTTCCCACGGCAAATGGAATCGTGGCGCCGTGATGGTCGCCGCATGAAAAACGGCAGTCAATGCAAATGCAATAATCACTGGCTGCATTTGCCGCCGAATGGTCGCTGGCATGATGATGAATGCAATTGCAGATGCAATGACAAAGACTTTTTGTGGTATCTGATAAAACAGGCTTGCCGTTTTGGGGTTTGATTCATCAATCCAGAGAAAATACTGCATCCTTCGCTGGCAAAGACGAAAATAACGGCCAGGCTCGGCCTGTAAATCAGCAATCGCCCAATGAAAAAGGGCATTTGACCGCTCAAGTTCCGGCAACTGTCCCAGCTCTTTTTTTTGCGTATCCATTAATGCAATATCATCGATACAGCCAGCGGCATGGCGTGCTTCCCAGAGTTTTTTATCAAGACCGGCCAGCGATGATCCGCCTTCAGCCAGTTTCGCCTGAACCGATTCACGCATGACCTTATCAGTGCCGACACTCAGGCGATTATTGCCCTGCCAGAAAGCATAGCCAAAGGTGCTTTTAATAAAGACCGGCCGGCCATGAACCCGATACCCTCGGAACAGCCAGGGCGAAATCAGCAGAACACTGCAAAAAACCAGCACTGTCCAGGATTTCACCAGCCTCACAAATTCCATTTTTTGGGCTGGCCTGTCAAATGTAATCCAGCAAAAGGTGGTGGCCACACCTGAAAGTACAAGAATGGGGTCGGTTAATACAGCCAGAGCCATCAGAATAGCAGCTTTTAATGCATTTCTCATTTTGGGTTCATTTCGCAATTGCATTAAACTGTCGAACAGCCAGACCAGCAGCAGACAGGCGGTTGAAGCCACCTGAACATGGCTGGCGGAATAAACCAGAGGCGGAAAAAACGCAGCCCCCAGGCCTGCCAGGTTTGCAAAAACCAACGAGAGCCCAGCCCTGGCTGACAACCGCCTTGCCCCGACAGCCGTCAGCCCACCTTCAATACATTGTAAACCCAGAAAAAGCCAGATGGCTGCCGATGTGCCCACACCCAGCATTGCATAGCAACCTGCGAGCAAAAAGGGCACCAGCGGAGCCTGTTGCGATGTCGGCCCCCATGTGCCCAGCAATTTTACGGAAAAGCCCCGGCCGGCCAGCAAATTCCCGGCAATTTCGCCATGTTCATAAGTGTAAACGCCGCTGGCATAGGGCCCGACAAGCATCCAGACGAGCGAAAGCCGCACAGCCGTTGCCAACAAAAACAGGCTTTTTTCTGGATTCCTGACGAGCCGTTCCATGCCCTTTCCCATTTTCAGCGAATCTGCCTCAAGACTTTAAATCATGGCAAACGGGCGAATTTGGTCAAGGTCAGTTAATATTTAAATTTAATAATGATAGCGGCACTGAGCAATCAAAATTGCATCAGTTTGAACTGCATAAACCAACCGATGTTCTTCATTGATACGTCTGGACCAGAAACCCTTGAGTGCATGTCTGAGTGGCTCTGGCTTTCCAATACTTTCAAAAGGCGAACGGCAGGCCTCATTTATAAGGAGATTCACTCTTTCCAGCATCCGACGATCATTATTTTGCCAGTAAAGATAGTCATCCCATGCTGATTCGGAAAAGATAATTTTCAATCAACCAATTCTCTTTCCTGGCAATGATCCGACTGCAATTCTGCAATCGAATGAAGCAACTTACGGGCATTTGCCGGGCTCCTGAGCAAATATGCCGTTTCTTCGAGCGATTGATAATCCTCAAGCGAAATCATCACAACAGAACGATTATTGTCTCGAGTAATGACGACTGGTTCGTGATCCGAGCAGACCCTATCCATGGTCTTTGCCAGATCGTCCTGTATCGACGTGTAGGAAATCGCGTCCACCTCAACCTCCAGATTTTGGTTTATCTAAATTATACGATGATTAACCGACATACCCAAGACGAAATATAAAACTCACATGCAAACCTATCACGTTAAATTCGATTTTTAGTGCCAATGCACTGGTTTTTTGTTAAACTATTTAGCATTCCTTCGCAAAACAGCCGAATCACAAATTTCTAAGGAATATCGGATGAACATTCCTGTCTGGCCTGAACTCAACCGACGGCAGCTCATCCAGCTCTCAGGTGGCCTGGGGCTGCACCTGGGCGGGCTTTGGCAGGTTCAGGCAAGGGCTCAGGGCAAGAGCCCAAAGCCGACCCCGCTTGTTGAATCAAAAATCAGCGGCATCAAGCCCGTTAAGGCCTGTATTCTTGTCTTTTATTACGGTGGGCCAAGCCATATCGACACTTACGACCTCAAGCCCGACGCCCCGGCCGAGGTGCGTGGCGAATTCCGGCCCATCGCAAGCAGTGTGCCCGGCCTGAATCTCTGCGAACACCTGCCCCGCATGGCCCGGCTCATGCATAAAGTCGCCCTGGTGCGAAGCGTCACGCATCAGGCCCGGCTGCACGATTCTGCCTCGATTCATGCCCTCACCGGCCGACCGCTGGAAGGCCCTGATCGCGAGCTTTTCGAGCCTCAGCCCCAAACCACACCCAGCATGGGTGGGGCCTTGGCCTGGCTGAATCGTGGCCAGGCCATTGAAACGCCTTTCGCCGCTTTGCCCTCGTATTTTCGCAATGTGCACCCTGTGCCCTGCCAGGGTGGCGGCTTTCTGGGCTCGGCGTTTGACCCAATTGTTCTTGATGTGGATGTCGAGCAAAAACGATTCAATCCAGAGCTTTTTCGATTGTCAGATGGCCTTGATTTCAGCCGGGTAACAAATCGCAGGCAACTGCTTGACCAGATGGAAAGCATCTCGCCGGGCCCCAATTCACGAAACATCCTTCAGGAAAAGGCATACAGGCTGCTCAATTCCAAGGAATTGCGGCATGCGATGGACTTGACGCAGGAATCAGACAAAACCCGCGAGCGTTATGGTTTTTTTGAAGCCCCACTGGCCAAAGGCGAAGGCGGCGGCGGCGGAAATGGTGCGGAAATGGGCTTTGCCCGCCAGATGCGTGGCCAGAACCTGCTGATGGCGCGGCGACTGGTTGAAGCCGGCGTGCCCTTTGTGAATGTCAACGACTTTCGACAGCAGGGGCAAAACTGGGACGCCCATTTCAAATGCTTCAACCAGCACAAGTCGTTTCTGCTGCCACAGGCCGACCAGGGCCTTTCGGCACTGATTGAAGACCTTGACGAGCGTGGCATGCTTGACGAGACGCTTGTCGTAGCCATGGGTGAATTCGGCCGCACACCTAAAATTAATAATTCTGCCGGCCGCGACCACTGGCCTGATTGCTACACCGTGCTTTTTGCCGGCGGAGGTGTAACGGGTGGTGCGATTTTCGGGGCCAGCGACCGGCAGGGTGCCTACCCAGCCAAAGATCCTGTCACGCCCGGCGATATCGCCGCCACCATCTACTGGCGATTCGGCTTCGAGCCTGACACCGAAATTTTTGACCAAACCCAGCGTCCCCATCGCCTTGCCGGCGGCAATCCGATAAAATCCCTTTTTGGCGTGGCTTAGTCGCATCCTCTACATTTCATGGAATTTGCTGAACATGTCGCAGATCAATCGCCGCACGCTATTTAAGTCGCTCTGCCTGCCATTTTTGTCGTCATCGCTTGGCGCCAATATTTTACAGCCATCTGAACTTGCGACAGTGCGTGAAAAACTCCGCCAGGCTGTGGTTTTTTACGCTTCCAAAACCGCCAGACATGGTGGCTATGTCTATCAATATTCGGCAGACCTGGCCAAAAGCGAAGGCGAGGGTGTCACCGGGCCTGATACCGCCTGGGTGCAGCCACCCGGCACGCCGGCTGTGGGCCTGGCCATGCTTCGTGTTTATCAGCGAACAGCCCTGAAAGAAGCACTTGATGCAGCCATTGCCGCCGGCGAATGCCTGACCAAAGGGCAATTGCACAGCGGCTGCTGGAATGACAAAATTGAATTCGCCCCTGAGGCCCGCAAAAAATTCGCCTATCGTGTCGATGGCCCGCTCAGGGCGAAGGCGTTTAATGTCAGCACGTTTGACGATGATAAAACACAGGCGGCTGTCGAATTTCTTCTGCATTTAAACAAAGAACTCAAGGGCAGTCATAAAACAATCCGCGAAAGCTTGACGATTGCACTTGATTCACTGGTTTCCGCCCAGTTCCCGAATGGTGGCTTTGCCCAGGGTTTTGCCGAACCGGCCGATCAATCAAAGCCGGCAAATTTGAAAGCCAGTTATCCTGAAACCTGGCCACGCACTTATCCCGGCGGCAAATACTGGTTTTTCTTCACCTTTAACGATGGCAATATTGATAATCTCGTTAAAATTCTCTTTCTGGCTGAACGTATTGAAAAATCTGAAAAATATCGCTCAGCGGCTCTCAAGGCCGGCGAATTCATTCTGTCATCGCAAATGCCCGACCCTCAGCCGGCCTGGGCCCAGCAATACGACTTTGACATGAAACCGGTCTGGGCACGCAAGTTCGAGCCACCTTCCATCAGCGGCGGCGAAAGCCAGCGAATCTTGAACACGCTTATGGATTTTTATCTGGAAACTGGCGAAAAACGCTATCTTGCCCCGATCGCCCCTGCCCTGGCATGGCTTGAGAAGTCGCGTCTGCCTGATGGCCGCATCGCCCGGTTTTACGAGCTTAAGACCAATAAGCCGCTCTATTTTACGAAAAAATACGAGCTTACCTACGACGACAGCGACCTGCCCACTCATTCTGGCTTTAAGGTTGACGACAAATCGGCCGCCATCCGCAAGCGGTTTGAGAAGATATCAGCCATGACGGAAAGGCAGCGACTGAAGGAACGCGACTCCAAGCGTCAGCCTCGCGGGCCCGGCAAGCCAGCCCCGGCAGATGTCCAGAAAATCATTGCGGCAATTGACCCTCGCGGCGCGTGGGTCGAAACAGGCAAGCTGGGCTATCACCCCAAGGGCGACCCGACCCGCGAAGTCATCCGTTCGGAAACTTTCATGAAAAACGCCCTGATT
>JBJTRR010000675.1:0-1261 GCA_046076185.1 bacterium
GGTCAGATACCGAAATGTTTGTGCCACGGGCATCAAACCGGCCGAACTTGTTTGTCAGGTTCAGCAGCGTGATATTGCCACTGGTGCCCGTGCCCGTGGTGACAAAAGACGCCGTGCCGTTCACAGTCAAATTCGTGCCAATCGCCTGAGTAATCGGCCCGTTCGTCGCATTCACCGTCAGGCAGCCGGTGGCATTGACGTTGCCAAACTGTGTGCCTGAGCTGTTCGAATTGACGATCGTAATATTCGTGCCGCTGGCATAGATTGCCACGCCAGAACTGAAATTGTTATTGAGGTTATTCAGCGTAATGTTGCCGGCCGTGCCCGTGCCGGTCGTTACAAAATTCGCCGTGCTCGTGATCGTCAGCGAGCCATTCTGGGTAATCGCTCCGGTTGCCGAGATCGTGAGGTTTGTCAGCGAAACATTGCCCAGATTCACCGGGCCGTTCTGCACCATCGTCACGTTTGTTGAAAACACTTCCAGCGTGCCAAAGCTGTTTGTGGCATTTGTCAGACTCACTGCACCTGACAACGCAATGAAATTCGCCGTGCCACTCACAACCATATTGGTCGAGGCATCCTGCGTAATTGAGCCGCTAGTGGCGGTGAATGTCAGGTTACCTGCCCTGACCAGCCCCATCTGCGTGGCATTACTATTGACAATGGTTATATTTGTGCCCTTAGTCGTCACATAGTTCAACAGGTTCGTGGCGTTGTTCAGGGTGATATTGCCTTTAGTACCAAAGCCGGTCGAAACGATATTTGCCGTGCCGCCGCTCACGATATTTCCGGAAGTCTGACTAATGGCGTTGGCTGCATTCAGCGTGACATTGCCAGGGGTCTGAATCGTGCCACCATTTATGTTAATGGTTTGAAGTGTCAGGATGGCAATCGTGCTGTTCGACTTGATCACCCCCGCCGACTGCTCAAAATATCCGCCCGTCAGCGTAATCGTGCCCGGGCCCGACTGGTTGTCAATTCCGCTGCCGCCAATGGACAAAGTGCCTGATGTATTATTGGCCTGAAGGCTCACATCGCCAGTGGCACTGATACCGGTCGAGTTGACCGTCAGATTACCGCCCGACGTCACATTCACGTTACTGCCGATGATGCCATTGAAGGTAGTCGCATTTGTATCGGCAATGGTAATATTTGTGCCGCTGGCTGTTACCGTGGTAAAATTATGTGTGGCATTACTCAGCGTGATATTACCGCTTGTGCTGCTACCCGAAGAGACAAAATTCGCCGTGCCGGCAATTGT
>JBJTRR010000676.1:0-1419 GCA_046076185.1 bacterium
CACAATGATATGGATCGGACGAGCCATGTGTGGAATTGCCGGCGCATTTGACTTGACGGGTCAGCGAATTTTTGAAGAGCCCCGGCTACTTTCAATGACCGGGGCGATCACTCACCGTGGGCCTGATGACGAAGGAATTCATATTGAGCCAGGAGTAGCCCTGGGGGCTCGTCGGCTTTCGATTGTTGATCTGGCGGGCGGGCATCAGCCGATTCCAAACGAGACAGAACGAATCTGGGTCGCCTTCAATGGTGAAATATTCGAATACCCCGAAATTCGTGAAAAATTGCTGGCACGGGGGCATAAGTTAGCCACGCGATGCGACACCGAAGCTTGGGTGCATCTTTACGAAGATTTTGGCCCGGGGATGTTCGATCATGCCCGTGGGCAATATGGTGTTAGCCTTTTCGATCGCGATAATCGCACCTTGCTTTTAGGTCGCGATGGTGCTGGAATTTGCCCCTTGTTTTACACAATGTCCGATGGATGGCTTTTGTGGGGCTCAGAAATTAAGTCAATTCTGGCTTCTGGGTTGGTTCAGGCCAGGCCCAACGTGAAAGCACTTGATTATTTCTTCAATTTCTTTAGTGCCACGCCGGCCCACACCCCGTTTGAGGGCATCCATGCAATTGCCCCCGGGCATTTCCTAAAGGTGAAGGATGGCAAGATCAGCACGCATAAATACTGGGATCTTGACTTCCCTGATGATGGCAATGAGCGTGTTGCCGCCGACCCGGCCATTTTGGTTGACGAGCTGGAACGGCATCTTGCCTATGCTACGAAAATCAGGCTTCGGGGCGATGTGCCGGTGGCCAGTTATATTTCAGGCGGACTTGACTCAACGGTTGTTCTGGGCCTGGCGACACGCGAACGTGGCGGGCCGGTTGATTCATTCACAATTGCCTTGCAGAATGCCGGCCCTGACGAACGCGACAAGGCGATTGAAGCCGCCGGAATGCTGGGCTCGCCATTGACTGTTGTCACCATGGAGAAAAAAGACGTCGTTTCGGCTGTGCCCGAGCTGATTCGTGCGGCCGAAATGCCAATTCTGGATACTTCCGCTGGATGCCTGCTTCGACTGGCTCAGGCTGTACATGATTCTGGTAACAAAGTGGTGCTGACTGGTGAAGGGGCTGACGAAGCACTGGCCGGCTATGCCTGGTTTAAGTCGGGTGCGGCCCGTGAACGATTCCGCAAGCGGTTTGGCTCGGTGATTCCTGCCCTGCTCCGCCGAGGCATTCTGGGCATGATCGATCACGACCGTCGTGCCCGCCCTGACCGATTCCCGATCATGGGCCAACGTACCGCCCAGCAGGATTTGTACGACTGGCTGGGCCAGGGGCGTGGATTAGTCTATGGCGAGGCCATGTGGCAAAGTCGAGATGGTTATAACCCCTATGAAGATATCGACCTGCCAAA
>JBJTRR010000677.1:0-2810 GCA_046076185.1 bacterium
ATGGATGTGTTGCCATGTCTGAGGGGGCGGCAGCAGGGCTTGCACTTTGGCTTGGCCTGAAGCGAGCCCGCAGTAGGAATCAGGCCGGTTTGTTGGTCTCAGCAATTAAGGGAGGCCTTTTAGGTGCAGGGTTGGCCATGCTGATTTTTCAGATCGCAGGTATGGTTGTTTTTCCGCTCAGTCAGACAACTTTGCCAATTTCCATTTCGAAGATTTCAAGGCTGACCAGTCACTCCCTAGTAGCTTTGCTTGCCGCGATAGGTTCGGCCCGTGCTGCGGTTGAATTTCAAAAGATCAGGCATAATCCTGAAGGATGAAATCAATGAGATCAGCTCCAACTGATTTCTGTTTCCCAGATTGATTCCGAAATTCAAGCGAAACAAGATTCGCAAAATTGCAACTGTTTTTTCACAACGGTGGTCGGTCGGCACGTACTTTCACGGTGCGGCCGCGGATGCGCACGCCCTGCATGGCTTCAAGAATGAAATCAGCCAGATTGACGGGCACTTCTACTAGGGCAAAACGGTCCGTCATGTCGATGGTGCCAATGTCGCGGCCCGATACGCCTGCCTCGTTGGCGATGGCCCCCACAAGGTCGCGCGGGGCCACGCCAGCATCGCGGCCAATACCGAAATAAAGCTTCGCCATGCCCCGGCCTGTTGGCTTTCGGCCCGCCCGTGAGCGTTCTTCAACCGCGCTGCGGCCCGGGCCCAGTCGGGGGCGGTCGCCACGTTCCGGCCGACGCTCGCCGCGATCTGCTCTGCCTTCGCCCCGATCTCGCCGACCTTCACGAGGGGAAGGCTGCAGCGTTGCAAAATCGGAACCCGGATCGAACTGAACGGGCTGATGCAATAGCCGCAAGGCTGCCACGGCCACGTCAACCGCCGAACATTCGCTGGCCAGCTCGTCAACAATGGCTTTCAGTCCATCGGCATCGTCTGTATTGGCCAGTGATTCGCGTAGCCGCTGGCGCAGGCGATCAAGCTGCGAATTTTGCAGGTCGTGGGCGGTGGGCACCGGGGCGATTGTGATTTTCTGACGGGTGGCCCGCTCGATCTGACCCAGCACGAATTGCTCGCGTGGGGTGGCAATGGTGATGGCCACGCCGGCCCGGCCGGCCCGGCCTACGCGGCCGATCCGGTGCACGTATTGGTCGGGGTCGGAAGGAAGGTCGAAATTAATGACATGCGATAAGTGAGCGATATCAAGCCCACGGGCGGCGATGTCGGTGGCGACCAGAAGGTCGGACGAGCCGCTGCGAAACCGGCCCATAACCTGGTCTCGCTGGTGCTGGGTCAGACCGCCGTGCAGGGCCAGTGGCTTGAATCCGCTGTTGGTGAGCACTTCCAGAAGGCTGTCGGCGTCGGATCGAGTACGACAGAAGACAATTGCAGAAGTTGGTCTTTCGATTTCAAGCACGCGGGCCAGGGCTTTGGCTTTGTGCTCGCGATTGACGAGATAGGCTGTCTGGCGAACCTTGGCGGCCTCGCCCTGCTCGGGTTCTTCGCGGGCAACCTTGATGCGAACGGGCTTGCGAAGGTGTTTCTGGGCAATTTCTTCAATGCGGGGCGGCATGGTAGCCGAGAAGAGCATGGTTTGCCGGTGCTTGGGAGTGACGGCCAGAATGGCTTCAAGGTCTTCAGCGAAGCCCATGTTGAGCATTTTGTCGGCTTCGTCGAGCACAACGGTTGTGAGAGAGTCAAGTGAGAGCTTGTTCTGGCGAATGAGGTCGAGGGCCCGGCCTGGCGTGGCGACAATGATTTCGACGCCCCGCTGAATGGCCTTGATCTGGTCGGCGTAGCCGGTGCCGCCATAGACAGCCATGACGTCGATTTTGACGGGCTTGCCGTAAGTTTTCACGGCCCGGGCGACCTGAATGGCCAACTCACGCGTGGGGGTGAGGATCAGCACGGCCACGCCGGGCTTTCTTTCTTCAGCCTGCCGCAGCCGGTGCAGGATGGGCAGGGCAAAGGCGGCCGTCTTGCCGGTGCCGGTGCCGGCAAGGCCGACGATATCCTTGCCGTTCATGAGAACGGGTATGGCCTCGCGTTGGATGGGTGAAGGATCTTTGTATCCGAGAGCTGCCAAAATGCGGGGGTCAAGCCCCATGGCCTCAAAACCGGAAACTTCAGTGACAGTCTCGGACATCAAAATTCATTGCCTTCCCGCCGGTGATCAGTTCCGGCTGCCTGTTGGATGCGACGCAAGCGAACTCTTTATTATACGTCATTCAGCAAGAAATGACAGAAATTCCTGAAAAGAAGCTGCGAAGGCAGGTGCCTGTTCGATTTCAACGGATTTTGAAGGCGCGGCCGAAATGCGTTTCCGTGCCTGATTACGCATGGCGATTGCAAAATGGTTATATATGGATTTCATTTTGAATTGCAAGACATCGAAGCGTGAAAGTTTGGCGCATTTTGTATAACGGTCACCCACTTCATCAAGCATTAATCTCATTGGTTTTGAGGCGAGTTTCTGGAGGGGGCGGTGAATCATAACAGGAAATGACGGATTTTCTGTCATGACTGCAAATCAATGGCCTGTGATCTTTTTTATAATAGATTTGTATCTTAACCGGTTGGCCCAACGCTTATTTTTCAGACGTTGAGCTTTGGGCTTAGCAGGTATTTGTAACCATCAAGGGCCCGGGCAACTGCGGCTTGAAACGAATCAAATTCGACTGCGTATGTATCCGGGTTTTTCAGGTCATAATTATCCAAGCCTGATTCCTTGCATTTGGCGACCTGATAATCAAAATTGATTTTCCAGTGCAGCAATGCCATAGCGATCAGTTCGGCACGTATTGAAGT
>JBJTRR010000678.1:0-7752 GCA_046076185.1 bacterium
TTTATCTGCATCAACTCTGGCTGCTTTATCTGGGCTATGGCGTGCTGGGCGGCTGTGGCCTGGGCATGGGCTACACCTCGCCGGTCAGCACGCTGATCAAGTGGTTCCCTGACAGACGTGGCATGGCCTCAGGCATGGCCATCATGGGCTTCGGCGGCGGGGCGATTGTGGGCACACCACTGAATGAAGCCCTGCTGAAGCATTTTTCCCGGCCTGCGACATACCTGGGCACTGAATCGGAAGTCAAGTTTCAGGTGGAAAATGGCCGGAGTTTTCTGCGATCACCTGATGGTACAACTACAGAAGTCGTCGTTCTTGATTCCCGAACTGCTGCCCTGAAGCCGGGCCTGAAGGCCGGCGTTTATGAGGTGGGCACCGGTTCGACAGGCATTGGCGAAACCTTTCTGGCCCTGGGCGGGCTCTATTTCCTGGTAATGATCGCCGCTGCCTTCTCGTTTCGTGTGCCGCCTGATGGTTGGGCACCGGCGGGCTGGGACCCGGCCACAGCCACAAAGTCGTCAAAGATGATCACCACCGCACAGGTTGATGCCGACGAAGCCCTGAAAACCCCGCAGTTTTATCTGCTGTGGGTGGTTCTCTGTTTTAACGTGACCGCTGGCATTGGTGTGCTGGGCGTGGCCAAAACCATGATGACCGACATCTTTCAGGCGTCGTATCCGACGATCGTCACGGCCGGTTTTGCCAGCACTTATGTTCTGCTGATCAGCGTTTTCAATATGGTTGGCCGGTTTTTCTGGGCAAGTATGTCTGACAAAATGGGCCGCAAGCCGGTTTACACGATATTTTTTGTGCTGGGTGCTGCGCTTTATGCCATGATTCCGTTTCTGGCGATCCAGGCGTCAAAATCGCATGCCACCTTCTGGCTGGTGGCGTTTTATGGCGTCACCATGCTGATCTTCACCATGTATGGCGGCGGTTTTGCCACCATACCTGCCTATATTGCTGATCTTTTTGGCTCAAAATATGTCGGCGGCATTCATGGCCGGCTTCTCACGGCGTGGAGCACGGCCGGCGTGCTGGGCCCTGTGGCCATCACTTTTCTACGCGAGCAATCTCGTGTTGCTGCCATTAAAGAACTGGCCCGGAAGGCTGACCCGGCCGCATTCGCTGCGAAATTCGGGGCCCCGGTTGAGAAGCTCGAAGAACTCGTTGCCGCCAATGCCGTCACGATCGGCCGGTTGCTGGAAATCAGCCCTGGGGCGGCCGACCCGACCAGCTCGCTTTATAACACCACCATGTATACCATGGCCGCCCTGCTTTTGCTGGCCCTGGTAGCGAATCTGCTGATTCGCCCGGTTGATGCCCGCCATTATGCGGAATAATCAGGCCCGATTCGGCCGGGCAGGATCTTGACCCGGCCCCGCCGGGGCGTCATGATAATGCTTAATCACTTTTCACAGGTCGTTTGTCGCCCTGGCGGCAACCTCTCGCCTGTTTCGAAAGCGGTCAAAACCACCCTCACTGGAAAAACGATTTCCCGGCCATTCCGCCTGTCACGCCAGCCGGAACGCCATGGATCAGCCATCAGGTATCGCTTTTCCGATAATTCACGGCATTCACATTCATCATCAGAATGAGACAACAATGACACATCAGACGAACCGACGCGACATGATCCGGATCACGGCCGCCAGTGGCCTGGTACTGCCTTACCTTCGGCCAGGCCGCACCATGGCCGACGACACCAAATCGCCCAACAGCCGCCCCCGCATTGGCTCAATCGGCCTGGGTGGCATGGGCAGTGGCGACTCCTCAGCCGCAGCCCGTTATGGCGATATCGTGGCCGTGTGCGATGTTGACAAAGACCGCGCTGAAAAGGCCAAGGCCAGCGACCGCATTGGCAAGGGCAAGGCCGACACCTTTGAAGATTATCGCAAAGTGCTTGAGCGTAAAGATATTGACATTGTCACCATCAGCACGCCCGACCACTGGCATTCCAAAATTTTGATTGATGCCCTGAAGGCTGGCAAAGACGTCTATTGCCAGAAACCCCTCACGCTGACGATTGACGAAGGCAAGAAGATCGTCAAAGTGCTGAAGGAAACCGGCCGCGTAGTGCAGGTGGGCACACAACAGCGCAGCGAAAATAACAACATGTTCCTGCTGGCCGTGGCTCTGGTGCGCGATGGCCGCATTGGAGACGTGAAAAAGGTTACCTGCTCCATCGGCGGTGCCCCCAAGGGCGGCCCATTCAAAACCGAAGACCCACCGGCCAACCTGAACTGGGACATGTGGCTGGGCCAGGCCCCGATGGTGCCTTACATCAAAGAACGCTGCCACTATGAATTCCGCTGGTGGTATGAGTACTCGGGCGGCAAGATGACCGACTGGGGTGCCCACCATGTTGATATTGCCATGTGGGGCCTTGGCCTTGATAACAGCGGCGTTGAAAAAGTGGAAGTGCTGAAGGCCGAACACCCCGTTCCTTACAAGAACGGCTATGCCACAGTTGACAATCAATATAACTGTGCCACTACCTTCCTGGTGAAGTGCACATGCCCAGGCGGTGCTGAAATTCACATCACCGATTCAGGCGAAAATGGCGTAACCTTCCAGGGCACGAAGGGCACGATCTTTGTCAGCCGTGGCGAAATCATCCTGCGTGGCATGCCAGTTGATGCCCTTTACAAGAACCCCGTGCCTGAATCGCTGCTGATGAAGCTGCGCAACGGCAAGCGGTTCGACAGCCACATGGGCAACTTCATGGAATGTGTGCGCGACCGTGGCCTGCCCATTTCTGACGTCTTCAGCCACCACCGGGCCATGACCACCTGCCACCTTGGCAACATTGCCATGCGCCTGGGCAAGACCCTTAAGTGGGACGCCGCCAAGGAAGAAATCGTCGGCGATGAAGAAGCCAACAAGTGGCAGGCACGCGAACAGCGCAAGGGCTATGAAGTGACCGCCTGATTCGCATCAGGGCACTCAAAAGTTGTAATCAAAGCCTGTCGGGGCCATTCCCGGCAGGTTTTCTTATATATATAGATGTAATTGCGTTTATAATTATCTATCTTACCAAAATTGCCAAAACATGTTCATTTTTACCAGATTCGTGAAAACTGGTGATTTTTTTCATGGATCATCCGATAAGAAAATTATCGTGGTTCTCAGGCGATGCGTCAGGATGACGTTTCCATGCTGGGTGCACCGCCAATGATTCAGGATGAATCTGATGAGACGCTCTCTGCCGGTCTCTCTATTTGCATTGCTTTTTGTTCATGCACTGCTTTTAGTCAGCACCCAATCGGCCCTGGCCCAGTCGGCCACCGAGCCCGTTGCACCACTTTCGCCTGATCCTGAAACATCCCTTCTGGGGCGTTCACCCGGCGATGCAAAAATTAATTCGCTAGACACCAACCCGGCCAATCAGGGTTTTATCGGCTCGGCACCTGGTCAGGGCATGCCGCGTGTGCCCACATCCATCACGCAGCCAGGTGGCACAGCCTTTACCGCCCCGCCATCGTCGGCCTTGGGTGCTCCCACGGCCCTGCCAATTACCGATCTGCCTGTTTATGGTCCTCTTGATTTGCCGACCCTTGGCACGGCTGAACTGGAGGGCCCCGAACTTGGCCTGACGCTTGATGCCGCCATTGAGCAGCTTGTTTCAGGCAATATTGAGTTGCGGGCCCGGGCCATGGAACTGCCGCAGGGCGATGCCGACATCCTCACGGCCGGCCTGCGATCCAACCCATTCCTCTATTACGACACCCAGCTCATTCCTTATGGCAAGTTTAACGACAAAAAACCCGGTGGCCAGACACAGTATGACTTGAACGTCACGGCCCCGTTCGACATTTCAGGCAAGCGCAAGGCCCGCGTGCGTGTGGCCGTGCAGGCCCGCCGAGTGCTTGAAGCCCAGTATCAGGACGCCGTTCGCGTGCTGATCAACGACCTTTATATTGCTTATGTTGATGCCCTTGCCGCCCGCGAAACCGTTCGCTATGCCCAGGCCAGTTTTGAGAGCTTCGACCGCGTCGTCTCGGCCACCGATGAGCTCTATAAAAAAGGCAACCGCACCCTGGCCGACCTGAATCGAGTGAAAATTCAGCGAAGTGCCTCGTTTGTCGGTCTGGAAGATTCTAAGTCAATACTTCGTAGGAACAAGCAGCAATTGGCCGTGCTTTTGAACCTGAACGTGAACGACCCTGACGAGTTTGAGCTTCGGGGCTTGCTCAGGCCTGCCCAGCCGCCAATCCCCGACCTTGAAACCCTGACTGGCCTGGCTTATAACAGCCGGCCTGACCTTCAGGCCTTTCGTATTGGTGTTGAGCGTGCCAATGAAGACGTTCGCCTGGCTGTTGCCAACCGCTTCAGCGACGTCTATCTGCTCTATCAACCTTACACCATGCAGTATAATGGCCCCTCGGGATTGCCGCCCGCCCATAGCTGGGCCCTGGGCGTGACGGTGCCCCTGCCGATTTTTAACCGCAATCAGGGCAATATCGCCCGTGCCCGCTTCAATGTTGACCAAACCCGGCTGGAAGTGCAGGCCATTGAGCAGCGAGTGCGAAACGAAGTCTTTGCCGCCAATGAAGAGCTTCGCATCAGCACGCAGGCCGTTGACACACTGGAAAATGAGATTCTTCCCTCGGCCAAACAGGTGCGCGACGATACCTACAAACTCTTCAGCGCCGGTGAATTGGAATTGCAGGCCTATCTCAATGCCCAGCGAGAATATAACGACGCCGTTCGGCAATATCGCGACAACGTCACCCGCCTTCGCCGGGCCTCTCTGGCCATAAACACTGTTGTCGGCTCGCGACTTGTGCCCTGATCTTTTCGATAAAATGTTTCGACATCGTACAGGCTGATAAAATTGGCCTGTACGTTTTTGTTTTGATTTGTTACATAATTGCCATTCAGGTGAATTAACAGGGCCATAGGCGGGAAGGATTCCTGCCCTGGTGCCCTGAAATATTGGGTGAAATCAAGGAGGATCGCACCCATGCTTCGACCCCTCGCCGCTTCTCGCGGCAGTTCTCTTTCGCTTCTTTTTGTTCTTGGTCTGGGTGGTTTCACACCTGAATCAACAGGCCAGTCGCATCCACCGGTGCCGCCCCCGCGAGCCGCTGCCGTTCCAGCTCAGGCCCGCCCGGCAGCCCAGCCTGCCCAGGCACCGGCACAGCAGACGCAGGCTCAGGCCGCGCCTGCAAAATCGCCTGAAGAACTGGCCCGGCTGGCCCAGCGCATGGAACTGCTGCTGAAAACCTGGGAAGAACGCAGCACCTTGGTGAAAGAGCTTGACGCCGAATTTGTGCGCCGCGACCATTCGCCAGCCTGGCAGGAGATGTCAGACTATAAGGGCAGGGCACTGCTCAAAAGCCCTGATCTGGCCTATCTCGACTTCGAGAAGCTGAACACAGCCGAAAAGAAATACCTGCATCACGAGCGAATCATCGCCACTGGCAAAGATGTTTATCACTACCAGACGGCCAGTCGCCAGGTCTTTATCTACCCGCTCTCAGCCGAAGAACGTGCCAAGGCGCTGGAAGAAGGCCCCTTGCCGTTCCTTTTCAACATGAAGGCTGACAAGGCGAAAAAGCGTTATAACATGTCGATTCTTTCCGAAAACGAGCAGGGGGCCTGGATACAGATCATCCCTCTGGAAAAATTCGACCAGGAAAGCTTCAGCAAGGTCTATGTGCTTCTGAACAAGCAGCAGTTCCTGCCCGACCGCCTGATTCTCTGGGCACCCAATGGCAAGGATACTCAGTCGTACACCTTTAAAACCATCAAGGTTAATGGCGGCATTGACACCGCCAATTTCATCGGCACCGTGCCTGCCAAGGGCTGGGATGTGGTTCGAAACCCTGCCGGAGCCAGCCAGCCACCTGCCAATCGGCCCGGCCAGCCCGCCGCACCGGCCGCTGGTGCAGCAGTGGCACCCGCCCGAACAGCCGCAGGCACCCCAGGCCAAAACCCCATCAGGCGTTAAGCCAAGCGAATACAACGTGCCCGTGGGTCGCTTGCCCACGGGTTCGATTGATCAGGGTTAGCAGACAGTCGTTCCAGTCGGGATCTTTTTTGATTGTATTTAATGAGGAATCGCGATTTATAGTGAATTCCTGACATTCTCTTGGCTTCTCAGGTCACACAGATCTAAGAAACCATCGTGCTTGAACCCTTAATTTAATCTGAAAGCAAGAGCCCTGAAAATCAGACAGCCGGCCGACCTGTGATAGGCACTTTACGAAGGGCATGAGCCACCTGCCGGCCAAGCTGGGCCATTTCAATATGGCGGTCGCTCCGATTGCCTTTCTCGACTAGGTGCGAAGTGATTTGTGCGGCCATCGGGAAGAGTATTCGGAATTGCCCGATCTGGTTCCACCGTGCGGCCTGATGGTAAAGCGGCAGCAGGCGGTCGAGTTCGGCAACCTGGTCGCGGCGAGATCCGAAAGTCACGCTGCTTGCCGATTTCCATTCGTCAACTGTCCACACCCGTTGTGTCTGGTTGGGTGGGGTCCGCTTGTTGTAAGTTGTAGCCCTTGCCAATGCATCGCTCAGTGGCTGAAGCCACCGGTTGATTTCACCCATATCAGGCATAATTTCAATTTCAAATGCGGTGTCTTCGTAATGATCAGCCGCCCTTGAGCCTGGGTCACGCACCACTTTCAGGTAGCGAAGCACGGGTATGGTCAGAGGGCACTTGGCCTTGGCTGCTGCCAGAGTGCCTGCATCAATCATTTTGGAATTTGCAGCAGCGTCATAAATTTCTGGTAAAACCTGCCTGAAGATTTCGAAATGGTGGGCGTTAATGAAATAAATGTTATCACGCCACTGGTTGACTATTGTACCACTACGCCAGTAGGTTACATCACGATTCTTCGGATTCCACTTACAGCTTTCCAGCCAGTCGCGTCTCAGCTTTGAATATTCTTCAAGCATATCAATATCTGATAAAACATGTGCGTTTGCTTCACCATTGAATGAGCTGTTATGCTTTTTAAGAAAGCTCAGGCCAAGGCTTAAACCAATTTTGCCGGCCGGGTTTCGGGCCTTGTTCCATTTCACACAGTCGCCGTGGCCCCCAGGCAGCGGGTATGTGCGGTGAATGGTTGCCTCCGTTTCCGAAGGGCTGATGCACTGGAAGCACGAGCCTTTCACGCCTCCGACATTTTCCATGAGGATGGAGTGGTATTCATTGACGATGGGCGAAAGGGTCTCAATTGGTGCGCGGCCCGTTTCATCAAAGCTACCACTTCCGCCGAAATCGTTGCTTGCTCCCGGAACAGGGTCATAGGCAAAGATGTTGACGCGAATTCCAAGTGATCCAAAACCCGCCATGTGCATGGCATTGGCCAAGGCAATTGTCGTGACAGCGCCACGGCTCCAGCCAACCATGTTGCATTTCCGGAACGGCTGCTTGTGATATTCCAGCCAAAGCCACTGGAGAGTGATCAGGATGTTATCGTTCGTGCCACGCCCACCCAGCAACCCAAAAATTTTGTTTCTTTCATTATCAAACTCGTAAGGACCCTGGCCTCTCGCCCACTGAAGGGGGCCTGCCCATCGGTCCTCCTTGAAAAGAGCTTCGACTTTCCGTATCTCGTGATCACCACTGGAAAAGAAGTTGCCCGCGCCAGGGCCGTCATTAATCCATTTCCGGTCGTTTTCACACCATCTGTGCATATCGGCGACGGCTTCGTTTTCGCTGTCGCGATGGGATTTTGTTCCACAGCAGAAAATGGTGACAACGTTCGGATCACCGGGCATTGCGAACTCTCTTTCCAT
>JBJTRR010000679.1:0-3512 GCA_046076185.1 bacterium
CATCCACGAATCGGCCAGCGTTATGAAGCGATTACCACCCGGGAAATCCGGGAAATTCTTTATGGTCTTTACCGAATTCCCTATCTGATTGTTGATGAATCAAATATAGAAATTCTTGGCGTGTTTCACGGTGCAATGGAAATCGAAAGATATCTTACAGATGAATAAATTCAATACGGTAACCGATACCTACACGAGAATGAAAAGTGATCATTCTTTATTTCACCCTGCAACCTCGCGATAACAATCGCTTTTTTCCCGCCTTTCGCACACAAAATTATCGCATTCTGACATATTCCAGCGGGCAACTGGGCAGCGAGAGTAAAAACATGCGGCCATAGGGCTTGGTCACAAGGCGTGGGTCAAGCACGTGCACGCTGCCGTAGTCGGTGCCGGTGCGGATCAGGCGGCCGAACCCCTGGCGAAATTTGATGACCGCCTCAGGCACCTGATAATCAAAAAACGGGTTGCCGCCCTGCTTTTTCATGTGTTCCACCCGGGCTTCAAGCAGCGGATGATCAGGTACGGCAAATGGCAAGCGTACGACAATCAGCTGAATCAGGCTCTCGCCGGGTATGTCAACCCCCTGCCAGAACGAGTCGGTGCCGAAAAGCACGCTGGGGCGGCCCTTCTGAAAGTCGCTGACCAGGCGCGATGTCGGCAGCCCCTCGCCCTGGGCCAGCAGGGTGATGCCGGCCCTGTCAAATTCGGCCCGAAGCAGGCCGCCCATGCGGCGGAGCATGTCGAACGAGGTGAAAAGCACAAGCGTTCGGCCGTGTTGTTCAAGTGTCAGGCGTCTGACGATATCAGTCGCCTGCTCAAAGTATTGACTTCTGTCGGCGGAAGGGTCGGCCAGGTCGGGATAGACCATGAGTTTGGCCTGCTTCTGGTAGTCAAACGGGCTGTCGAACTGAAGCGAAGGGCCCATTTCCTTCTCAAAACCGATGCGTTTATGAAAGTGGCGAAACTGGGGCGGCTTGTCAACGGCGAGAGTGGCCGAGGTGAGAATGCAGACGGGAACCTGCTCAAAAAGGGCTGAACGAAGGTCGGGGCCGGTTTCAAGCGGGGCGGCGACAATCGTAAAACGCGCATGAGCCAGATCAAGAATTTTTTCGCCGCCGGGGGTGGTTTCGCGGCCGCGGTTCTCGGCTTCGATCCAGTAAACCATTGAGGGGTTCAGCTGCCGGTGCCAGAAGAGAATACTGTTGTGCGATTCAGTCAGACGATCGACAAACGACTGCATTTCGAGGGCTTTTTCCTCGGAATCCATTTGATCGATACGATAAGTCAGGGCGCTGATCAGGTTTTCAAGGGCGGTGGTCAGGCGGGGCTGGCCGGGCAGGCCATAGCGGGCCCGGCGGTTGGAGCTCTCGGATTCGGTGCTGATCAGATCCCAGACCTTGAGAAAATAGAGAGGAATTTCTCGCCTGACATCTTCGACAAGTGCCATTTCGTTGTTGAAGCCGTAGGTGGCAAGGATGCCTGAATCGTTGCGAGAGCGGCCCCTCAGGCGTGAAAGCTGATATTCCAGGCCCATCTGCGAAACGCGAAGGCCGAAATGATCAACAGCGACCTGTTCAATGGTGTGGGCTTCGTCAAAAACAACGGCGTGATAATCGCCCAGCAGACCATTGCCGGGCGACGTTTGCCGGATGGCCAGATCGCTGAAAAAAAGGGCGTGGTTGACAACCAACAGGTCGGCTTTTTCAATCTCGCGGCGGGTGCGAAAGTAATGGCATTCTTTAAAAGTGGCACATTTCCGGCCAAGGCAGTTGTCAGACTGGCTTGAGACGTTATCCCAGACATCCGCCAGAGGCTTGAAGTCGAGGTCGGCCAGGCTGCCTTCGCACGATTCGGTCTGCACCCAGTCAGCGATTTTTTCAAGCTGGCGGTTCTCTTCCGCCATGTTATCAAACATCACACGCCGCCGCTGCATGGCCATTTCCAGGCGTCGCAGAGAGATATAGTTCGAGCGGCCCTTGACCAGCAGGGCCTTGAAGTCGGGGAGAATTTTTTTGAGCCGGGGGATATCCTTGCGGAGAATCTGTTCCTGAAGGGCGATGGTGTGGGTTGAGACGACGACCTTTTTGCCTTCGTTAACGGCGTAAAGGATGGCAGGGATCAGATAAGCGAACGACTTGCCGACCCCGGTGCCGGCCTCAACAACCAGGTGATGTTCGGCTGATATGGCGTCGCCAATGGCGATGGCCATGTCTCGCTGCTGGGGGCGAATTTCGAATTTTTTGCCGAACGATGACGCGAGTTTGCCGTCAGGCTCGTAATAAGCCTTGATATCGGCCTTCCAGTCGTCGTCAGGTTCAAGGTCTTCGGGCATTCAGCGGGCCCATGGGATCTGATCCGGGCTTTTGGCAATGCAGTGTCTTAATTCTGCGTCTCAGCAGATTAATTATGATATTTTCGCCTGCAAACATGCCATTATTTTTTGTAAACCGATTCCGGATGAAAGACTGGCTTTTCGGTTTCATCCCACGTTTGTCCGGCAGCGTCAAGCTGGCGATAGAAGCAACTGAAATAGCCATTATGGCAGGCTCCGCCGGTTTGGCGGGCGAGGATTAGCAGGGTGTCGCCGTCGCAGTCAATCTGAATCGAAACGACCTTCTGGATGTGGCCCGAGGTGCCGCCCTTGTGCCACGACTCCTTACGGCTACGTGAATAGAACCAGGTTTCGCCGGTTGCGATGGTTTTTTCAAGCCCGGGGCGGTCCATCCAGGCCATCATCAGCACTCGGCCGGTGTCAGCACACTGCACTATGGCGGGTACCAGCCCCTTTTCGTTGAATGTCACGAGGTCAAAAATTTTGGCGTCGATGGCCATTCCAGTCATTCCTGCATTTCCAGCCAGTGGGCCAGAAGGGCCCTGACATAGGCATTTTCGGTTTGATTCAAGCTTTCCCGGCAAAAGGATTCAGCCATTTCGATGTCAGTCTCGGCCAGATCAAGCACAGCTTCAAAGCGGGTGATTGATGGTGAACCAGGCCACTGACAAGCTTCTGACCACGCCCGGGCTGCGGCGCCAGGTGTGCCCAGACGAGACTGAATTTCTGCCTGCCACTTGTGTAAAACGCTACCCTCTTGCCCGCCACGCACCTGCGAATCAAGCTCGATGGCCTTTTCAAGGCGGGTTTGGGCCGAATCCAGATCATCTTCGGCCAGGGCCAGCCTGAGAAACGGTGCCACCCAGCGGGCCAGCGATATATCAGCAAAAATGGAATTGCCCCGGGCCAGCAGTTCATTACCAAGTGAGGCTGCCAGGCCATTATCGCGGCAGGCGGTGGCGGTTTCCCAGGCAGTGATCAGATGATTGTCAGAGATTTTGCCCGGTGCCTGGCTACGAACGTGGTCGAGGTGGAACCAGAGAAGAGACTTGTGTCGGGCCTCTCCCTTGGCGTCGATCGCGCCTATGGGCTGTAACAGGCCAAGGCGATAACGAAGTCGGTCGAAATCGTAATTTTGATAGAGCTTCCGGGCCACAGGCCGGGCGGCATACTGCTG
>JBJTRR010000680.1:0-3253 GCA_046076185.1 bacterium
TTTTGAAGCCTGACCAGGCAAAAAAAGTTGCCGGGGTCATACCTCTGCAGCATGTGGATAGGATCACAAATAATTTATTACCTTCGGTATTTTCAGTGGGAAAACGTAAATGGGCCTCTTATGAAATTTCTACTTACCACATTCGACTTGCAGACACTGGATGATGATATTGGCCCTGCCATTGCAATGGTTTGGCTCTGGCGGCTTTGCCGGGGCCTATCTAATCCTTGTATTCCCGATAGCTTCGCACTGCCGCTGGAACGTGATAAAATATTGAATACTCGAACCCCGAGAAAAACCCAGCAAGCCCGAAGAAGTGATTTGCCGGCAATTTCTTCAACCCGGTCTGTATCAATATTCAGAAAGAACATCTTTCGATGAAAAATCCCTCACGCCTTCTCGCCCTGGCCCTTGCCCTGGCTGGTTCGTCTGTAATGGCGCAGGATGCCAAACCGAAAGAGAAAACCAATGTCGCCGTGCTGGCCGAAGCCTGGCCGGAGCGGCCTGAATGGCTGGACATGTATGTGGATATTCTGGAAGGAAGCCAGCTTGGCCCCAGCGACGGCTGGTTTCGCCGCGCTGTGGCACAGGTGCGTTTCACTTGGGACACCACACGCAAGAAGTATGACCGCGATGGCAAAGGGTCGATTTCTCGCGACGAATTCAAGGGCTCAGACCAAGACTTCGCCCGTCTGGACCGCAACGGCGATCGCATACTGACCGCCCCCGACTTCGATTTCTCCATTTCTTATTCTATGCCCAATGTTGGTCTTTTTCTCTTCAACCGGCTTGACAAAAACAGCGACGGCCGAGTATCAACCGAGGAATACAAGAACTTTTTCAACAAATACAGTGGAGATGCGGGTTTTCTCACGTCGAACGACTTGCAGGAGGCTCTCAACCCGCCTGCCCGGCCCGCTGGAGAGCCAACGGGCGAGCCATCGAAGGAGACGCTTGTCCGCGCCCTATTCAAACAAGAGCTAGGCTCGCTTCAGCCTGGCCCGGCTCTCGACGAGAAATTTCGCGACTTTAGCTTGAAAACGCAGGATGGCAGCAAAACAGTGACGCTTTCGAAGCTCGTCGGCGAAAAGCCCGTGGTGCTGGTCTTTGGCAACTTCACCTGCGGACCGTTCCGGCGCGACGCCGGCAACCTGGAAAAACTTTACCTTCGCTACAAGGACCGTGCGAACTTCGTGATGGTTTATGTGCGAGAGGCTCACCCGACGGGCGGCTGGCGTATGGACTCCAACGACCGTGCCGGCGTAGCCATGCCACAGCCCACCACTTACGAAGAACGTACCAAGGCTGCGAATCTTTGTGCCCGCCACCTGGACCTGAGCTTTCCGATCCTGGTAGATACCATCGACGACGCCACTGGGGCATATTACAGCGGTATGCCGTCGCGGCTTTACCTGATTGATCGCGCTGGCAAAATCGCATTTAAAAACGGCCGCGGCCCGTTCGGCTTCAAATCAGCCGAGTTGGAGCAATCGCTGATACTGCTTTTACAACAATAATCGGTTGGCCCTTTCGCACCCATGCCAGTGCCAACAACGGGTTGTCTTGCTGGGGGTAAACATTGAAATAAATGCCCCATTCATATTCAAGGCAACAACATGATTTCAATACGAAACCGGCCGCATGCGGGTGCTGGTGGTGGGCATTCCCGACATTGCCGACGACGATTATTTTGAAGCCTGACCAGGCAAAAAAAGTTGCCGGGGTCATACCTGAATCGCTATAAATTGGTGGACGCATCCTTACAAGCATCGATTCTTTCAGGGAGAATTTGAACATGCGAACGATTCTGACCACACTCATGCTTTCCGCCGTGGTGGCCATGGCCAGCGGTGCCCGTGCTGAAGACAAGCCCGCCCGCGTTTTTGAAATGCGCACTTATTACGCCGCCCCCGGCAAGATGGACGACCTGCACGCCCGGTTTCGCGACCACACCTGCGCCCTTTTCAAAAAGCACGGCATGGAGCTGATTGGCTTCTGGGAGCCGGTTGACGCCAAATCAGGCAAGGGCGAGAAAATGGTCTATATTCTGGCCTATCCCAGCCGTGAAGCCGCTACGGCAAGCTGGAAAGCCTTTGGCGCCGACCCCGTCTGGCAAAAAGCCCGCACCGAAAGCGAAAAGAACGGCAAGCTGGTGGCCAAGGTGGAAAGCGTCTTTTTGAACGGGCTTGATTATAGCGCCATCAAGTGACTTGCCCTGACAATTGCCACAGCCATGCCAACGGACCACGCCATGGAAATTCCGGTAACGCTTGAGACGATCCGCCAGGCCGCCGGGCGCATTGCACCCTATGCTGAACTCACCCCGGTGCTGAAAAGCCGCTCGCTTGACGAAGCCTCGGGGGCGACTGTTTTTCTCAAGTGCGAAAACTTCCAGAAGATTGGTGCCTTTAAATTCAGGGGTGCCATGAACGCCGTGCTTTCACTTGACGAAAGTCAGAAACAGCGGGGTGTGGTCACACACAGCTCGGGCAATCATGGCCAGGCGCTGGCCAGGGCCGGGCAAATCATGGGCGTGCCGGTCTGCGTAGTCATGCCACGCACGGCCCCGGCCGTGAAAAAAAGAGCAACAGAAGCCTTCGGTGCCCGTGTGGTTCAGTGCGAACCAACGCTTGAAGCCCGCGAAAGTGCCGTGGCCGCCCTCATCGCTGAAGGCGGCTATGAGCTGGTGCATCCGTTTAACGACTGGCGGGTGATTGCCGGGCAGGGCACGGCCGCGATTGAACTTCTGGAACAGGCCGGGCCGCTGGATGCGGTCATCACGCCCATCGGCGGTGGCGGGCTGGCCAGTGGCACATCCATTGCGGTGAAGGCTCTTTCGCCAGCGACACTCGTCGTTGGCGCCGAGCCCGAACGGGCCGACGACGCCAAAAGGTCGCTTGTCTCGGGCAAAATTGAGCCTTCCGGCGACCCGAAAACCATGGCCGACGGCCTTCGCACAAGCCTTGCCGACAAAACCTTCGCCGTGATTCAGCAACATGTTGACGAAATCGTCTCGGCCACCGAAGAAGAGATGCTCACGGCCATGCGATTCGTGTGGGAACGATTCAAGATCATCATCGAGCCCTCCTGCTCGGTGCCGGTGGCCCCTCTGCTATTCGGCAAGCTTGATCACCTTCGGGGCAAGCGTGTAGGCGTGATCATCACCGGCGGGAATGTTGATTTGGCCATGGCGACAGGTGAGAGGGATCAGCGGTGCCAGGTGGCGCCGCGGGTGTTGGTGTACAGGGCGTAA
>JBJTRR010000681.1:0-4963 GCA_046076185.1 bacterium
CAAGGCGGCCGGCGTGGCCCTGAGCGACCTGTTTCTGACGCTTCAGACTTATCTTGGCTCAAGCTATGTCAACGATTTCACGCGGTTTGGCCGCAACTGGCAGGTGATTGCCCAGGCCGATGCCGATTTTCGCCGGAAAATTGAGGATATTGGCAAGCTGAAGGTGCGTAACGCCACCGGCGGCATGGTGCCCGTGGCCTCGCTGGTTGATATTCGCGACGTAACCGGCCCGGCCATTGTGAACCATTACAACCTGTATCCTTCGGCCGAAATCAGCGGCAACACGCTGCCGGGTTTCAGCTCGGGGCAGGCGATTGAAGTTATGAATCAGGTGACAGGCGAGGAACTGCCGCAGTCGATGTCGATGGAATGGACAGAACTGACCTTCCAGCAACTTCTGGCGGATAAAGACCTTTTCACCAAGCTGGCCCTGCCGTTGAGCGTGGTGATGGTCTTTCTGGTGCTGGCGTTCCAGTATGAAAGCTGGTCGATGCCTATGGCGGTGATTCTGATCGTGCCACTATGCCTGCTTTCGGCGATATTTGGCGTGGCCAGTCGGGGCATGGATAACAATATTTTCACGCAGATTGGCTTGGTGGTGCTGATCGCCCTGGCGTGCAAGAATGCGATTTTGATTGTGGAATTCGCGCGGGATATTCAGCGAAAACAGGGCAAAAGTGCCAGCGAGGCGGCCATTGAAGCATGCCGGCTGCGGCTGAGGCCTATTTTGATGACATCGTTCGCATTCATTCTGGGTGTGGTGCCGCTGGTGATTGCCACAGGAGCCGGTTTTGAAATGCGGCAGGCGCTGGGCACGACTGTCTTCTGGGGGATGCTGGGCGTGACCGGCTTCGGCCTGATATTCACACCGGTTTTCTATACGGTCATTCAGTGGCTGACGGGCCAGCACAAAGCGGCCGAAACAAATTCGTGACAGCCCATCGCCGCAAATGTCGATGAGGCGAAATCTGATTCTGCCCTTCACGAAAAGGCTGATTCTGCTATCGTGTATCCCGGCTTGCATGGCTAAGCAGGCGTCAGCGAAAGAAGCGGGGCAGGAATGATCGATATTCAGGGCAAATATCGCGCACTCAGTGCGAACAGGCGAGTCATTATCGACCTGATGCACGAAGCACGCAGTGTGCCCTCGATTCCGGTTGTTCGCGAGATGGACTTGGGTGATCTGGTGGAAATCCGCCGGGCGTCCAGTCAAAAAATCTCGTGGTTTGTGATCTTTATGAAGGCTTTTTCGGTTGTTGCCCATGAAAATCCTATCCTGCGCAGCAGCCTGATCCGTTGGCCATGGATGCGGCTTTACGAGCACCCCTTCAGCGTTTGTTCGATAGCGATCGAACGCGAATTCGAAGGCGAAAGCTGCCTTTTCTTCGCACACTTCCGGGGCCCTGAATACCAGAGCCTGCAGCAAATGCAGACTTCGCTTGATCACTACAAGGGCGACCCGGTCGATTCTATTGCCTATTTTCGAAGGCTTCTCCAGATAGGCCGGCTGCCTCTGGTGATCAGGCGTACATTATGGGCCCTGAGCCTGAATTTTTCAGGCATGAAGCGAGCCAAACGCATGGGCACATTTGGTATCACCAGTTATGGTTCGCTGGGTGCCGAGAGCCTGCACCCCATCTCGCCACTGGCTTTTACGCTGAATTTTGGGCCAATCTCGAAAGAGAATCGTGTCGCGGTGAAAGTTGTTTACGACCACCGGATTATCGATGGATCGGTAGTAGCACGGCGACTTCTGGATATTGAAAATACCATGCGGGGCCCCATTCGCAATGAGCTTCTGGGCCTTGAAACAAATCAGCCGGTATTTGAAATTCCTGACAACAACGGCCCGATCTGGCTCAACGTGAAAGCCATTCGATTCCACCTGAAAGAGAAGCTTTTCAGACTCAGCGGGCGCAGGCCTGCAAACGTGACACAACCTGCGAAACGATAAACCGTAACCAGCTTTAATTTCTGGGAAAGTTGGTCAGGGACCAAGTTTCGCGATGATCTGATCGCGATTGACTGGTGAAATCACGCCCTTTTCGGTGATCAGCCCGGTAATGAGTTCCGCTGGTGTTACATCAAATGCTGGGTTATACACTTTGACGTTCGTGGGAACGGTCTGGCGGCCGAAACCATGAATGATTTCGTCGGGAGTGCGTTCTTCGATCGGTATGCCCGAGCCATCTGGCAGGTTAAGGTCGAATGTGCTTGACGGCGCGGCAACATAAAACGGAATGCCGTGGGCCCTGGCCAGCAGGGCTACGCCATAGGTGCCAATTTTGTTCGCGGCATCGCCATTGGCGGCAATCCGGTCGGCCCCGACCACCACAACCTGTACCTTTTTCTCTCGCATAACCACCGCGGCCATGTTGTCGCAAATGACTGTAACAGGCACACCCCGGCGCGACAGTTCCCAGGCCGTCAGGCGGGCTCCCTGGAGCAGGGGGCGGGTTTCGTCGGCAAAGACTGAAATTTTCTTGCCCGACTCAACGGCGGCATAGATCACGGCCAGGGCAGTGCCATAATCAGACGTGGCCAGGCCACCGGCATTGCAGTGTGTGAGCACGCCTGCTTCATCGCCCAGAAGGGCGGCCCCGTGCCTGCCGATGGCGTGGCACATGGCATCGTCTTCGTCGCGAATGGCATGTGCCTCAGCCAGAAGGTGTTCCAGATAAGCGTCAGGGTCGCTGCCTGAAAAAGCGGCTGAAGCCCGCTTCATGCGTTCAAGGGCCCAGAAGAGATTCACGGCCGTGGGGCGGCTTGTGGCCAGATAATCAGCCGATGTGTCGAGAGCGTTTTTCAGCGAGGAAAGACTGGCGGAACGATCAGTGCGGGCACCGATTAAGACACCATAAGCCGCAGCGCAGCCGATGGCCGGTGCGCCACGAACACGCAGCAGCTTGATGGCTTCCCAGACTCGCTCAATATCGGGCAAATCAATCATGACTTCCTGAACGGGCAGGAGGGTCTGATCAATGATCCGAAAGCGGCCATCGCGGGCTGAGCCCGTCCACTGAAGAGTCGTCCAGGCCATGATTTCCGCTGCCCCTTGGGGTTATTCTGTGATGTCGTCGTCGGCTTCGTCGGGGTCAACCCAGTCGGCCAGGGTAACATAAATCTCTTCCAGCCGACGCATGTTGGCTTCTGCGTCAACGTCGCTCAGAAGCTGTTTAGGGTCGGCGCAGCCAGCGATTTTGGCGGCCAGGCCAAGCAGCTCAATATTCTGGGCCCTGATGGTGAGGTAAGTGGCCAGTTCCGTCTCGTTGGCATCTTGCTGATGAGCGGCTTCGTAGTATTGGGGGTCGATCGGTTCGGGCATCCGCTGCTGCGGTTGACGCGGCCTGGCATTGTGGCGATGATCGCGAGGCTGGTTGAAGTCGCGGCGACCGCCGCCCTGACCTTGGTTATGACGTGCCATATTCCGTTTGGGCTCTCGGAGAAACTCGGGGTGTTAGTTGGTAATTCAAGGTTGCCGTGAAACTTGCCGGGTTAACCTGCAGCCGACCACGATTGAAACGGAAGCCCAAAGGCCTGGGCGACGGCTTCGTTGGTGATCTGCCCGCCCACCATGTTCAGCCCCAAGGCAAAACCGGCATCGGCCTGGGCCAGGGTCTTCCAGCCCTTTTTCGCAATACGCCGCACATAAGGCAGCGTGACATTGCAGAGGGCAAATGTTGATGTGCGCCCCACGGCACCTGGCATGTTGGTCACGCAGTAGTGAACCACGCCATCAACGATAAATGTTGGGTCGGCATGGGTCGTCGGCCGGCTGGTTTCTACGCAGCCGCCCTGATCAATCGCAACGTCAACAATCACCGAACCATTTTTCATACGTTTCAGGTCGTCGGCCCGCACCAGATGAGGGGCCTTGGCGCCGGGAATCAAGACTGAGCCAATGACCAGATCGGCATGGGCCAGACGGTCGCGAATCATGTGCCGGTCACTGAATAGCGTCGTCACGTTGGGGGGCATGATGTCGTCAAGATAACGCAGACGGTCAAGATTCACGTCGAGAATCGAGACATTGGCACCCAAACCGGCAGCGACGCGGGCTGCATTGGCCCCGACCACGCCACCGCCCAGCACCAGCACTTCGGCCGGGGCAACACCTGGCACACCGGCCAGCAGAATGCCTCGGCCTTCTTCAGGGCGTTCCAGAAAGTTGGCACCTTTCTGAATCGACATACGCCCAGCCACTTCCGACATGGGCGTGAGCAGGGGCAGCGAGCCTTTGGTGTCGCGAATGGTTTCGTAAGCGATGGCTGTCACGCCACTGGCCATGACGGCTTCGGTTAGAGTTCGGCTGGCGGCAAAGTGAAGGTAGGTGAAAAGAATTTGCCCGCGACGAATTTTCGCAAATTCGGCGGGCTGAGGCTCTTTCACTTTAACAATCATATCGCAAGCGGCCCAGACGCCATCGGCGTCGGGCAGAAGTTTCGCACCAGCCTGCTGATATTCTTCGTCAGTCAGGCCCGAGCCAAGCCCGGCCCCTGATTCGATCAGCACTTCATGGCCGTCGTTCACCAGTTCCTCAACACCGACCGGAAGCATGGCCACCCGATATTCGTCGGGCTTCACTTCTCGGGGAACGCCAATTTTCATTGCTCAAATCCTGGTGCGGGGGAATCGTTGGGGCGAGCCCATGGATCAACGTGAGCAAACGGCTGTGGCACTGAGCTGGCTGGGCCCAATCAATCAGGCCTTTTCGCGGGCTTTGGCCCAGTCAGCCTTCAGGGCCTTAAGTTCGTCAAGCGTCACGCCGGTGTGTTCGGCATCGGCATACCACTTGGCACGAATCGCCTTCCAGCGATCACGCAGCACGCCCTTCGGCAGGTAGCGGGCTTCAAACCGGTTGATAAGTTTCTGACGTGGGTCAACTGCAGATTGCTGTTCCGTGGACATTGCCTGTTCCAACTTGCCTAAGTGACAAACACGTCACACGAGAAGCTCATGTGAC
>JBJTRR010000682.1:0-2630 GCA_046076185.1 bacterium
TAAAAGCTCAATGAATCGCAGGGGTGAGGCGAGATGAATCAGCCAGTCGGCCCAGCCAACCACAAAAAGCACGGCCAGAAACAAGGCGGAAAGCCTTGCCAGGCCATATGTTGCGAGAACCAGACGCACTCGGCCACGCAGGGCGGCGATTCGACTCAGCAGGTCGTCACGGGTCATGATCGGCTCTCTCCCCATCTTCGCTTGCTGGCCTGCGTCCGGTTCACGCGGCCCCGACACGGTCGGAACAATCCTATCCTCTTGTATTCTATACCATTTCGAGCTTGCGTCTCAAGAGCCACTCAGCCAGCAGTATTATCAGGAATAATACCAGTATCGGCCAACTATTCCATAGAGGAATAGGCGGGTCGGTGTCGAGCGGCACTTTGGCAGGCGGCGGCAAATTGGCGATGAGTGTGTCTAACCCATCCGCCGTAAAGAATTTACCGCCTGATATGCGTGCCGCCTGCATCAGTTCGTCGCGGTTCATGCTTGGCCTGGCCCGCTCGCTGGCTGGCGGCTCGATCACAAAGGCCGACGGCATGACCGGCGGATCAATCACCGGCGGGGGCAGGAGACGGGCTGTGTAACTGCCTTCAGACAGAGTGTTTATGGATGTCTGGAAGAGATTTTTTGAGCCCGTTACGCGGGGCAGGTCAAGAATTTTAGGAGCCATCCCCTGACGGGCCAGTTCCACCTTCACAGGACCGGCAGCAGGCACCAGCGACTGATTTACGAACTTGACACGAATCTGCACCATGTCGCCGCGCTGGTAGCGGGCCCGGTCGGCCTGAAGCTCGGCCTGGCGATTGCCCACCAGCTTGTTGCGAGCCATGAACCGCATGAGCTGTATCCAGTAGCGGCCAAAGTATTTATCGCCGGCACGGAAGCGCCATCGCCAGGTGTCGTCGAAGGCCTGGAAAAAGACTTTGCCCGAGCCGGCGAACTGATAGGCAAGAAGGGGCAGGGGGCCATCGCTGCCGGTGGCGATCGGGTGCTCGGCCAGGGCGACAGCAGCCGGTTTGAGACGCGGGGCCTCCATATACCAGTAAAGCTCAGGTAGATTTTCCCAGATGGAAAGGCTTGAGGATTCGTCGCTGCCGAAGCGGAAGATCGGGCTTGATCGCCCTTCCAGAGTCAGCCGCGGGCGATAGGCCGAGAGGTCGTTGGCCGTGGCGCCGCGGGTGGGGTTGCGGGCATCAGCCAGCTCAATTGGCAGGAGGTCGGCCAAGGGTGTGCCCTTGAAGGTGAGCGGGTTAGCCAGCTCGCCCGAGATCATGACAAGGCCACCGCCCTTGACTGTCACAAACTCAACCAGGTTCTTGATTTGCGTAGTGGTCAGAAAACCGGCCGGGATGTCGCCAAGGACGATGACATCGTAAGAAAGCAGGTCGTCCTTGCTGGTCGGGAAGACGGGAATGGCGGCGTTGTCCTGATCAGCATATTCCGGGTCGCTTGAGAGGAGCAGGGCGGAAAGTTCGATCGTCTCGTCACGTTCGAGAAAATTTTTCAGGAAGCGATATTGATATCTGGGCTGGCCATCGACCAGCAGCACCTTGAGCTTTTCTTTTTTGACCGTGACCTTGCGCTGGACGCGGTTGTCAGCGACGGATTGCTCGCGATCCTTCGGCACGCTTTCAATGATGTAGGTGATCTCGCCGGTTTCACGCGGGCGGTGGTCAAGCTCGGGGATGCGAATGGTGCGGCCATCGGGCGGAGCCTTGACATTTTTGGTCGTCAGCAGCTTGGGCTGGCTGCCGGGGGAGGCCTGTTCATAGAGCCTGAGCGTCAGTTCTTCGCCGGCAAAGCCCTGGCTGGTGAGGCGGGCGGCGAAGGGGATGACGTCGTCAACAAAGGCCACGTCGTCCACTTCCATATCAGCCAGCTCAACATTGCGGGGCGGCTGCGGGTCGCCCAGGCCCACCAGATACAGCGGAACGTCGGCCCGCTTGGCCGATTCGGCGGCTTTGGCAATGGTTTCGCCGTCGGTCGTCTGGCCATCGGTCAGAAACACAAGAGCGGTGGGCGGGATGCCGCGAAGCTCGGAAAGAACCTGTTTCACGCCTTCGCCAAGGCGGCTTTCCGTGCCGCTGGCTTCGAGTTTTGATACAGCTTCAAGCGCGGCTGTAACCTGTTCCGGTTTATCGACTTCAGCCACCATACGCGTGGTCGAGCCAACACCATAAACCTTCAGGCGATGATTTTTCTGGAGCCTTGTAAGAACCTCGCCGCTGTCGCGGGCGATCCAGCGTTTGGCGATTTCAATGCGGGGCAGGTCTTTCAGGGACGAGCCACTGGCGCCAGTGAGCCGCTCAACAGCGGCGGCGACTTCAGGGTCAGAGTATTGGTCGGGCATGGCCTGGCTGGCGGAATCATCAACCATGATGGCCAGATGAGGCAGGCCGGTGCGGTCTATGGCCAGAACCAGCTCGTTCACGGCCACCAGAGCCACCAAAAAGAGCAGGCAGCGCAAGGCGGCAAGAGTCCAGCGGCCCCACGAGGGGACGCCACGCTCGCGGCGGTAAAGCGAGATGATGAGCCCGAGGCCGATCAGAAGCACGGCCGCCGTGATCGACTGCGACCAGGGTTGATCGAATCGCAGGCGTGGCACCACACGCTCGCCGGGGCCGGCT
>JBJTRR010000683.1:0-3272 GCA_046076185.1 bacterium
CCTTTTAACTCAGCCTGAATCGCCGCATCGCCCGCATTCAGCAGCACAGGCCCTGATTCAGCTTGAGCAGATTTTGCCGCCGACATCACTTTCAGCAGCTTGGCCAGGCCAAGAACCCCCAGCACCAGGCAGGCCACATAGCCGCCCAACATTGGTGCAGAAATACCAATGCCGCTTATGGTTACAACTTCTTTGCCGATCGGCCCGAATACCGAAAGCAGGGTCGGGTTGGCCCGTTCGCCACCCAGCAGGCGAATGATCGAGGCTGTTGAACCCATTCCAATCAGGGCAATCGTGGCTGCGGCCAGATAAACCAGCCCGGCAGTTTCGCCCACCGAAACAATCAGGCTGAGCAGGGCAAGCATGCCAGCCACCAGGGCAACAATCGTTGAAGTTGGGGCTACGAAAATCAGGTAATAACCAGCGATGAACGTGCCGACAATTGAACCGACCGCACCCAGAAAATAGATCAAGCCGATAGCTGAACCCTTCTGGCCAGCGTTTTCAACGGCAATCTTGGCCACAATCGGGCTGATCATGCCCAAAAGCGTCGTCGGTATCAGGAAGTCGAGTGATATCAGCAGCACGGCCCGCATGTTGAAGGGCAGGGCTTCAATTCCTGCGACAGTCGGCCCGGCCAGGTCGTTAATCAGCAGCGAAATGATCGTCATCGCCGAGCCAATCGCAAGCATCGGCCCAATCAGCCTTCGGGGCGGGGCCATGTCGGCCAGTCGCCCGCCAAGGGCATTGCCAAGGCAAATTCCCATCAGCATGATGCCAATCACGCTTGTCCACACAGCCAGACTCGAGCCCACATGCCTGGCCACCAGCCGGCTGGCTTCAAGCTCGAGAATCATAATGCTCAGGCTGCACAAAAACGCCAGTTTGAATGGCAAAAACTTTCGGTGCAAAGCCAATAGGGGTGAAACGCTTGCACTGCCGGACGCTGCAGAATTTTCGGTCACGACACCATTCTCCGGATGCCAATTCAGGCGTAAAACTTGCTCTGTTCAGATTTTGCGCTAGTCAGGCACCGTTGCCGGTCTCTGCGCGAAAAGCCCATGGGGCATCCGTCCCCTGACTCGACATCCTCCAGCCAGCTGTTTTCTATAAGCGTCAAATTACACAATTCCGCCGTCAGTCTCAATCACCTGGTCGCCTTTGGGCAAATATTACGAAACCTGATCATCCATGAATTAACAATCAAAATGACATTTTCGGGGCTCAGATGCCTTTTCCCCCAACCTCTCATTCCAAGCCCCGGGGCGACCCGATGCGCATCAATGGCTGCGGCCGGTTTGGCAGGCTCAGCCGATTTTGCCCATCGTCCATCTTCGGAAATTTCAGGTCAGGGTCTGTCGTCGGATCATCGGGGTTAAAATGGCCAAACGGGTTTGTCGGCGAGCGATCCTGGGCCGACTGGGGCGGGTTTTCTGCCGCAACTTTCAGCAATTTCAAATACACTGCCCAGGGGTTCGTACCCGCCTCCTGGATCTTCCACCCATCAAGGCCATTAAACTCAATTGCACCAATATTTTGCGTTTCGGTTTCAAGCAGCGACTGCACAATCGCCACCGATTCCAGCAGGTCGCCGGTTTCAATCTTTTCCTGTGCCTTCAGCGCAAAATATCGCCCCCTGGCAGCGTTATCCAGCCCCATAACATTCATGCTGTCAATAATTTGCGATGCCTCGCGATGATGATTCGTCAACATCAGAAAAAGCAGCCCGGCCTCCAGCTTCCAGCCGTCGAACGTGCGAATCCGGCCCACATCAGGTTTCATCGGATCAAGCCCCAGAACCCGGAACCCCAGGCGAGAAAAGCGTTCAAGCCGGTTTGGAATCGGTGTGCCCGCCTGAAATTCACCCACGCGGGGCACCAGCGAATAATGATCCTGCTTCGGCCCAACTGGCCCCATCCCGGTTGAGGCTGAATCCTGATAAAGTGTTTTAGCAATAAGTGTTACAACAAGTTCTGCCCATTGCCGGACGGAACTTTCGTCAGGTGCCAGCGGCACCACAGCCGGCATTTCACCCAGCTCGACCAGACCTGCCGGAAGTGTATCAAATTCATAGGTTTCCGGCGATTTTCCGAACCGCATGGCCAAGAGCTTTTCCGGCGACATGGAAAGCCGTGAAACCTGAGTCTGCATGTCAAGCGGCGGAAATTTTTTATAGGTCGCGCTCGTTTTGGGCAGAAACCAGACAATTTCAACCGGTTTATTAAGCTGATTCACAGCATAAATCAGCGTATCCTCTTCCGAATTCATGGTGAAGGTGATATGCCGCAACGGAAATTTGGGATCGACCGGATCAAACGTGATAAACCTCTCGTGCGACTTGTTTTGCACCGAAACCCGGCTGATCTCTGGCCAGTCGGCCCCCTCGGCCACCGGCATACCTCGGGGCGGTGGTACATGCCGAGTCACAAACAAATTTGGGGCCTGTGATGAAAAGTGCAGGGTGGTATCGGGCAGAACCCTCTCAACCAGTGTCGCCTGAAGGCCATTGGCGATGCGTGTCTGCCCCAGCTCGGCATCGGTTGCCGGCCATTTTGCCGACTTCAGCCAGAGAACGTAATCTCCGTTAGGGCTTAATCTTGCGTTGTGGCAATCAGGAAATCGGCTGATCACCTCGCCTGACGAGGCCCGAAACAAGACCAGTTCGCCAGCCGCAGCATCAGCAAAAATCATCTGATTTTCAGCCCCGGCCTGAATCCGCGAGAGAATCATCCGCAACTTTTGCCCGGGTTCCGGCACGGCCCAGCCGTCTGGCAACGCTTTTTCCCACACAATCTGCGGGTTGGAAATGTCGTTTAAGTCACCCAGCTGATAAATTCGCCACATCTTGCCAGTGTTGCCTGTTTTCTCAACAGCAGCATAGTAAAGAGACAGTCCATCAAGGGCCCAGCATGGCTGGCTGAGAAATTCAAACCGGTTGCCAGTTTCCGCAACCTTATACCATGCCTTGAGATCAGTTCGACCAATCCAGATGCTCGACTGCCTGACACTCAGCTTCTCAGGGGCATTCTCCCGAAGAAAAAGTTCCGGGCGAAACAACCAGCCAGAAGTTTCAAGTGGGCTGAACTGATTCGTAAATTCCTGCCGCATGGCCAGCCACTGGCCATCAGGCGACCACTTCACTGCACCATCAGCCGCCCCAAGTTCAGGTGACTGACCCAAGATAAAAACGACGCACAAAATTAGAAATGAAAAGACTTGAGACAAAATCGACCGGTGCAGGCGATTCAGGGGTATGCCACCATGGTTTGAAC
>JBJTRR010000684.1:0-2035 GCA_046076185.1 bacterium
AACTGTGCGTGTTGGATAAATTTGGCATATCGTATTGAAGACTCTGTAATTGCAAACGCTTCGTCGCGCTGCTTCAGTGCATCTTTAGCCGCGGGCGGCGGGCACCATGCCATAGGCTGAGCCGTGGGCCTGACGCTTGTCAATCTTTTTGTATTTCTCGTGGCCATCATCCAGCACCTGCAGCTCGCACATGCCGCTATAGGCCGGGTCGCCCTTGCCAGGGTAGCGAATCGCCAGACCGTTGTTGCCGCCGGGCGGCAGCTTGATCTCAACCCGGGCCACGAAATCGCCATACTTTTCTTTGGTGTGCAGCACGCCGCCCTTGCCCTTCTTGCAGGCAATAGCGCCGTCGCGAATCTCATAATTGTCGGCAGCACCGCCCCAGGCTTCCAGCGAGCTGCCATTAAAAATCGAAGCAAAACCGGCAGGGTCGGCCTTGCCACGCAAAATGGCATTGGCTTCTTCGGCGGTCACTTCACGAATGCCGATATTCTTCCAGCGAATTTCGCCACCGTGTGTCTGAAGCTGAAGCGGGCCTTTGACAAACAGCGGAGAATTGCGATCCCAGAAATTCTCCATAATCGCGTTCTCAACCACCAGCTTGTCATTCAGCCACACCCACGTGCGGGCGCCCAACTGACGAATCTTGAACTTGTTCCACTCGCCAAAAGGCTTGTCGGCCAGCACCAGCGGGTCTTTGCCGGGTGCTCCCTTGGAATTGTTCCAGAGCCCGCCCGAGCCTTTATCGGCACCCAGAGAGAATTTCGAAGGGTCAACCGAATCCCAGATCTGAACCTGTGGATTGGCCTTCAGATAAATCCCACTGTCGGCCTTGGCCACAGTTTTGTAGTCAATCACCAGCTCAAAATCACGATATTCCTTCTCGCTGGTGGCATAAGGGCCGAAGCCGTCGTTCACCAGCTCGCCGTTCTGCACCGTCCAGTGCTTTTCAAAATCAGGCTTCTGCTTTTCCACATAAGCCTTGCGGTCAGCCTCCGACATTTCCCACAGCTTGCGTGGGTCGAAGTGCGGCATGCCAAACCAGCCTGTAAGGTCTTTACCATTGAAAATCGGCGAGAAGCCGGCCGGCAGGTCAGCCGCCTGAACCGACCTTGCAATGTTAAACCGGCCCAGAACCGAAGCGGCGGAAAGTGCGGCCGAGCCGCGAAGCAGTGATCGACGATTCATAGTTTCGCTATCCTTTGAATGATGGAAGGGAAAATGGCTCAAGTAGAATGGATTCTAAACCGCCCGACACCAATTACAAGCGGTCAGTCTGTCGAATCAGGAAAGGCCGGGTGCTTCAAAGCCCTTCCGGTAAGTCTTTTTGACAAGCTTGTCGGCCTCAGGCTTGTTGCTGAACTTCAGGGCCCTGGCGTCCCACTTCAGCTCCTGCCCAGGGAACCGCGAAGCCACGCCGCCCAGCAGAATCGCTTCCGTCAGCGGGCCGGCATAGCCAAAGTGGGCTGAGGTTTTGCCCTTGCCCTGCACCGCATCCACAAACTGATGCCAGTGGTTGGCACCGGCCACAGCCTCGCGGGCTTTGGTCTTCTCTTTGTCTTCGCCTACAATGATCGGCATGGCAATGTGCGGCAGAATCATGATTCCCTTCGTGCCGAAGAAGATCGAGCCCTGGTCCGGCAGGCCGTTGGGCTTGATGGCGTCAAGCACTTCCTGCGGCGGGCGGCGGTCGCCGTCGTACCATGTCACGTTCACCGTTTCGCCTTCGGTAAACTTGTTACCGGGGAAGACATAAATCACTTCGGCATCGTTCGCCCAGTTGGTGGCGTTCGGGGCCTGGCCATTGTGCTTCACACTGATCGGGTTGGTCAGGTCAAGGGCCTTGAAAACGGGGTCGTAAATGTGGCAGCCCATGTCGCCAAAGGTGCCGGTGCCGAAATCCAGCCGCCTTCGCCAGTTGCCCGGATGATAATAGCCACCGCCGATATAGGGCCGCTCGTCGCACACGCCCAGCCAGCCCTGCCAGTCAAGATTTTCAGGTGCTGTGTCCTTGCGATCAGGCAAACCGGCCGGG
>JBJTRR010000685.1:0-4492 GCA_046076185.1 bacterium
CGAAAAAGTCACTTATTGGTTATATTTGATTTAATTGGAACAAACTGAACAAACCTGTTTTAAATTGAACAATATCGCCCAAAAGCAGTCTGGCTGAAACGCCTTTAGTAACGTGAATAAGCCGGCCCGGGGTAGCGGCGGATAAGTCTTCGCATTTCCATGAGAGATAGCAGGGCCAGCACCCGGCCTGAAGGCAGAGCCGCCTTGCTCATCAGTACGTCAGCCGGCACGGGTTCGTCTCCGATCAGATCAAGCAGCGATTGTTCGTCGGGGCTGAGGTTGGCGGCCGCCGGCGTCTCGGCCTTTCGGGCTCGCGGCTTGCCCTGTGCCGGCACGGTTTTGGCCTCAGGCCCGGCGGGTCGTTCCGGCTCGGGTTCTGCGCCGGTCTCAGTGTCAGAATCAGCCATCTCAAAGAGCCTCATCTGCTGGGCTTCAGCCACTTCGCCCACAATATTACGCACCTGCGTGCGTAGCTCTTCAATGATGTCGGTCACGCTTTCAACCAGCTTTGCACCATCGCGAATCAGCCGGTGGCAACCCTGGCTTGTCAGGCTGTCGGCCGGGCCTGGCACAGCAAAAACCTCGCGATTCTGCTCCATCGCGTGCCGGGCTGTGGAAAGTGATCCGCTGCGCAAGGCCGCCTCAACCACAACCACACCCAGGCTCAGGCCTGAAATGATCCGGTTTCGCCTGATGAACAGCTCGGCCATTGGCGGATGCCCCATCGGCATTTCGCTGATCAGGGCCCCATTTTTCATAATGTCGCGGGCCAGCGGTTCCATTTCAGGCGGATAGATCTGGGCCAGGCCGTTTGCCAGCACGGCCAGGGTGCGGCCACCACCATTCAGGGCACCGCGATGGGCCGCCTCGTCAATGCCCCTGGCCAGCCCTGAAATGACGGTCATGCCTGATCGGGCCAGCGATGTCGAGAGCTTCTCGGCCATCCGCCGGCCATAGTGTGTTGATCGGCGCGACCCCACCACACCCACGGCCAGCCTGTCAATCGGCTCAATACGCCCCTTCACAAAAAGCATGGCCGGGCAGTCGTTCAGGCTCCTGATCGCTTCGGGAAAGTCATCGTCAGACTGCAGTAGAACCGAAACCCCGTGCTCGCGGCACAGCTTTAACTCCAGTTCAATATCAGGGTTATCGCCGGCCCTGGCGATTTTTTCAGCCAGCTTCGGGCCAACATGATCGACTTGCCTGATGCGCGTCACTCCCGCCCGAATCGCTGCCGATGCCGTGCCGAATTCGTTCAAAAGCGAACGAATCATCACAGGCCCCACCCCCTGCACTAAAACCAGCGCCAGCATGTCGCGAACCATGGCCTGGCGATGTTCGCTCATCGGTTCGTTGGCATCAGGCTTGTCTGTCATTATTTAATCCCTGTAATGGCAGTGGGTTAAATGGTTTTAAGCGATCGCAGGGTGGCCAGAATCATCGGGTCGTCAGGCAAGTTCGTCATTGCCACTGAACCAATTGCCCTTGGCAGCACAAAGCGAACACGCCCGCCGACATTTTTCTTGTCGTGCCGCATGGCGGCCAGCAGGGCTTCGTCCTGGCCAAGATCAAGTGTCACAGGCAGTTGCAGCTTGCTGAGAAGGGCCGTCAGCCGGTGTGTCGGCCCGGCATCAATCCAGCCCAGCTTTTCTGCCAGAAGAGATTCGGCCACCATGCCCACGGCCACGGCCTCGCCATGCAGAAATTCGCCATATCCGGCAATATTCTCAATGGCATGGGCCACGGTGTGCCCAAAATTCAGAATGGCCCGCAGGCCCGATTGCTCAAATTCATCCTGCTCAACCACATCGGCCTTGAGCCGGCACGACCGCCTGACAAGGTGGGCCAGCACGGCCGGGTCGCGGGCCAGCGCCGCTTCGGCATGTTGTTCAAGATAAGCGAAAAATTCAGGGTCCTGAATCACGCCATATTTCACCACCTCAGCCAGCCCCGACCGAAATTCACGTTCGGGCAGAGTCGCCAGCGTCTGCACGCTGATCCAGACGCCAACCGGCTGATGAAACGCCCCGATCAAATTCTTGCCTCGCGGGTGGTTCACGCCGGTTTTGCCGCCTACTGAGCTGTCAACCATAGCCAGAAGCGATGTCGGCACCATCACCAGCGGCAGACCCCGGTTGAAGCTGGCCGCTGCGAACCCGCCCAGGTCGCCAATCACGCCGCCGCCCACGGCCACCACCAGCGTGTGCCGGTCGGCCTTCAGGTCAATCAGGCTGTCGTAAACCTGGCTGAGGGTGGCCAGAGATTTCGACTCCTCGCCGGCTTCCACCGCCAGCACGTTAACCGCCAGGCCAAGTTCCTGCAACTGCTCGCTGGTTAGCCGTGCCCAGGGCTCGGCCACATGGGTGTCGGTCAATACAAGGGCTTTCTGGCACCCTTTGCCCGCCCAGGTGGCAGCCAGCCGATCGTTCACGAATGAAACAAAGCCTGAACCAAAGGCTTCAGCCGATTCGTTCACATAAATGGGGTAGGTTCGTGGGCCCAGCGAAACTTGAATCATATTCGCGTTCAATTTTGCCTGATCCGTCGGGTTTTCATGGTTGTGCGATCCATTCTCTTGAATCGTCGGCAACATTACCGGAAAATTGTCTCAAATGAGGCATCCGTGGTCTATGGTCTCTTGGTCGCACTGGCTATGGTTGCCTCTGAAATCGACGCTCGGCCAGCCAGCTCATTGGCCTGCTCAAGCATTTTCGCCCCTATTCCGCTTACCAATGGCCAGCAAACCCTCAAACACCATGAACCGGCATAATCGACGTGATCGCTGGCATGGCTATGTCTGGCGGTTGCATTTTCTTTATTATGCCTTTCCGGCCGCACTGCTGGTTTCGGCTGCTTCTGGCGGTGCTTCGACACTGGCAGCCCGAGTGGCCCAGCTTGTCTGCTGGGCGGCTGCCATTTTGATCCAGCAACGGCTCATTCCACAAATTGAAGATGAAGAATTCAGCCTCTCCAGCCCCATTCCCATTCAGCTCTGGCCGCTGGGGCTCTGGCACAATTCGCAATTGTCGGGCCTCTGGATTGACCGCCGCCAGGGCCCCTTCACCGCCCTGATGCCTGCTCTGGGCAATCTTGCCGTGGCTTTTGTTTCAGCCATTTTCCTGGGCCTGATGAATGTCAAATCTTCGTGGAGCCCCATCGCCCTGGCCGGCCCGTGGACGGTGGACGACCAGCCCATTCAGGCCTTCACCGCCTTCTGGTGGCTGGGCCAGTTTGGTCATGTCAACTGGGTCATTGGCCTGGTCTCGCTGCTGCCGGCGGCGCCTCTGGCCGGGGTGCATCTGGTGAATTACTTTTTTGAGGCGGCCGGTTGGCACGAATTGGAAGCGGCCCGCATTCGCCGCCTGATCGCCATTTTCACCCTTGTATTCTGCGACATCGTCGGTATCTGGCTCGTTTCAAAAGACGAGCCTGCCGGCTTTCTGGCGATCGGCATCGGCCTGATGATCGCCATTGAAACCCGAAAACAATATCTTTTTGACAGGTCGATGCAGTTTTTTCAGTTTTTCATTTCCGAAGAAAAAGCTGAAAAACGGGCGGCAGCGGCCCTGCGCGACAACGATGAAATGCCGGGCGTGTTTTTCAGGCTAAGGCAGTTTGTCGCTGCCAAACGCCGCGAGGTGCGCGACCTTCAGCGTGAAAAAAGGCGGGAAGATCGCATCCTTGAGCATCAGCGGCTTGATCGCCTACTGGCCCACATTCACAGCCACGGCCTGAAAAGTCTGGGCTGGCGCGACCGCCGATTTCTGCGAAAAATGGCCCGGCGCAAACGCCAGCAAAAACAAAACCCGCCCCCTGGCCCGCGCAAACCGGCCAGCCGATGACACGGAGAACAGGGCCGTGAAGCTGCTGGATGCCGCCATGGGCACGCGACTGATGGCCAGAGGCCTGAACCTGGCCACGGCCGACCCTTGCCTTTGGAATCTTTCGCATGCCGATTCCGTTTTTCGCGTTCACTCTGCCGACCTCGCCGCCGGGGCCCAGTGCATCAGCACCAACACCTTTGGGGCGAATCGATTCTGGCTTGGCCGATACGCCTCGGCCGATCAAACGGCAATTGTCAACCAGGAGGCTGTCGCCATTGCCCGCCGGGCGATCAGCGAATCAGGCAAGCAAGCCGAAATTGCCGGTTCTATTGGCCCCACCGCGTTTTTCGACGAAAAAACCTTGCGGGAACAGATAGAAATTTTGATGGCCGCCGGTGTTGACAGTCTGATTTTTGAAACCCTGGCTCCACCGGCTGCGAGGCAGCTTTGCCAGTGGCAAATTCAGAAATATTCTGTGGAAATCTGGGTCAGTTTTTTTGACTGGGGCACTCATCCGCACGATCAGGCCCGAATGCTTCTGGAAAGTGGTTTTAAAACTATGGGTCTGAACTGCATGAATGATAAACGAAAAATTTTGCATGTCCTCAAACAACTTTCAGATATTAATGCAATCAGTTTGTTTCTGAAGCCATCACGCATGCATTTTC
>JBJTRR010000686.1:0-1791 GCA_046076185.1 bacterium
GGGCGGGCTATGGCCCGCTCTTTTTTCGTAAATACGGTTGTTTTACTGACTCATTTCGGCGGAGCCGGGCTTTGTAGATAGCGAAACAGGTCGCGAATTTCGTTATCCTTCAGGTTATCCAGAATCCCTTCCGGCATAAGCGACGCTGCCGAGACCTTCACTTCTTCAATCTCGGCAGAAGCAACCCGGGTCAGTTGCCGATTGGCATCAATCAGGGTCATTCCGGCATCGGTTTTGTCAGCAACCAGGCCCAGTAGCACCCGGCCATCCTTCAAAGCCACCTGCACCGCCTGATATTCACCACGGATCTGTGCCGACGGGTCAATGATGCTTGTCAAAAGAAAGTCAAGATTGCCACGATCCGCACCATTCAGCTCAGGGCCAAGGGCCATTCCATCGCCGAAAAGCTGGTGGCAGGTCGCACAGTTCTTCTGAAATACCGCCTTGCCTCTGGCTGGCACACCCTTGTCGCCCTCGGGCAAAATGCCCCTGATTTCGGCAATGCGCATTATGCGAGCCTCGCTCGTTGGCCTGAGGGGCCGCCCCCAGACCTTCTCAAGGCTGGCCGAAAGCCCTTTATCTCCGAGCCTGTCAATCGCCTGGGCATGCGCTGATGTCAGTTTCTGTTTTGAAATCTCGCCTTTTTTGACTCCTGCCAGCAAAACGCGTGCAGATTCGGGCCGATTCACCATCGTGTTTATGGCCTTGCCCTGAAGGTCGGCTGGCCACTGCGCATAGCGTTTCATCATGATTTCAGCCAGTGACACATCATTCACACCAACGGCTGCCAGAAGAGCCTCGCTCGTGACTGATTGACTGCTCCGGTTATCCTCAAGAATCTGGCGAACCACCTTGCCAAGCTGGTCCGACCGACCTGCAGCCAGCCTTTGAATCAGGGCAATTCGGGTGGCATCCGCAGTTTTCGGGTCAAGCACAAGTTCTCCGGCTCGCGTTGCGGCTGCACCGATACCGAATTTCAGAGAAGCCCTGAAAAGCGGCGAATCGGCTGGGGCCCCGGCCGATGATTGCACGAGAAGGCTCCGCCAGCTGGCCGTCAGGCTGGTGGCTCCAGCGGGCGCTGCACCCTGCTCAAGCTCTCTGATGATCATGGCCTTCTCGGCCTCGCTGCATTTTTCATAAAAAGTCCATAATTGACCGAACGATTCCCCGGTCGCCTGCGCGACCAGCATCCGGGCAACCCTGGGAAAAATGTTCTCGCGCACAATCGGTCTCTGCCGAACCGCCGAACCGCCCAGCCACTCCATAACGACTTCCGGCAGCTTTATATATTGAGCCTGTACCGTCCACCAGAGAGTCAGCGGAATCATCGTGTCGCCAAGGTCTTCATCGTGTGCCGTCAGCTTGTCCAGAATCGGCAGCATCATTCCCGCCGGCCATCGGCGGCAGCTTGCCGCAAGTTGCAATCGCACAGTGGGTGAAGGCTCAAGCTGGGCCAGCTCTTCCAGCTTGTCGGCCAGGGGGCGGGTCAGGTGGTTGTCGTTGCCCAAAAAGCGGATCGTCCATTCACGCACAGCGGGTTCCGCATCTGCCAGTAACTGCATGGCCAGACTGTCGTCAAGTCTGCCAGCCGAGCCTGTCACCCAAAGCCGGTTCAGCCGGGCTTCAGCCGAAAGATGACGATCAGGAAGCCTTGACTTAAGTCGTTCAAGAGTCTCATCATCCAGCTTTCTAAACAGTAACTCTTCTCTGGCCTGGCGGGCAAAAAACGCACTCGGGCCATCAAGCCTGGCCAAAAGCTGGTCAGCTGTTTCTTTTGTCAGATCATATCCG
>JBJTRR010000687.1:0-1249 GCA_046076185.1 bacterium
GTGAGCAGACTCTGAACCAGATTCTGACCGAGATGGACGGTTTTTCACCCAACGAGAGCGTGATCGTACTTGCCGCGACGAACCGGCCGGATGTTCTTGACCCAGCATTACTCAGGCCAGGCCGGTTTGACCGCCACGTGACCGTGGACAGGCCAAGCAAGAAGGGTCGATTGGAGATCCTGAAGGTTCACACCCGTAAGATTCCCCTGGCTGACGATGTCGATCTCGATTCAGTGGCCCGTGGCACAGTGGGTATGTCGGGTGCTGATCTGGCCAACCTGGCCAATGAATCGGCCCTGATCGCGACCCGGGCCAACAAGGACAAGGTCACTCAGGCCGATTTTGAGCTGGCCCGCGACAAGGTGTTGATGGGTGCCAAGCGGGAAGAGATTATTACCGACCGCGAGAAGGAATTGACTGCCTATCATGAGGCTGGTCATGCACTTGTGGCGTGGATGTGCGTCAATGCCGACCCTGTGCACAAGGTTACGATCATTCCTCGTGGCCGGGCTTTGGGTGTCACCCAGTTCCTTCCCGAAGAAGAGCGGATGCTTGTCAGCCAGAAAGAGATTTACGACGACCTGGCTGTGGCTTTTGGTGGCCGTGCGGCCGAGCGGGTTGTCTATGGCGATATGAGTGCGGGTGCGGCCGGCGACCTGAAGCAGGCAACCCGTATGGCCCGCATGATGGTGACCCAGTGGGGTATGAGCGACCGTGTCGGCCCGATCTTCATCAGGGCCAATGAGGAGCACCCATTCCTGGGCCGCGAGATGTCGGAACCGCGTGACCATTCCGAGCACATGGCTCAGGTGATTGATGAGGAAGTGGCCAGAATCCTTCGGGAAGCTGATGAACGGGCCATCGCCATCTGCTCCAGCCATCGCGACAAGCTCGACAGTCTGGCACAGGCGCTGATCGACCGCGAAGAGCTTTCGGAAGAGGAAATCCGCCAGATCTTTGGCGATCGGGTCACCGATTCGCACGCTCCACTCAAGCTGCGGGCCAAGGTGGCTACCACTGCCGCTGCAAAAGCCCCGGAAGTCAATGTCAATGGCCACCCGGGAATTGATGAATCTGAAGCCGAAGGCCTTCTGATCGCTCCTGATTCCGAAACCGTCTAATCGCACTTGCCGAGACCCTTCGGGCAGGCCCGGCCGGGTCTGCCCGCCTTTCTTGAATCCAACCAAATTTACGGAAACCAGCCATGCCAGGGCCCTCCTCTCCCCATGGTTCGCCGTAAGTCGTTTGT
>JBJTRR010000688.1:0-5929 GCA_046076185.1 bacterium
CATAGTCGGGCGACTCCCCATTTCTGGTGGAGCGGCAAGACCGAAATGAATTGCCTGAAGCAGATTGTCAGCAGGTTGATAGATTCCGGATTTAATCATCATATAGAACGCCTGATGGTTCTGTGTAATTTTGCGATGCTGGCCGGAATTAACCCGGAAGCCGTGGCAAACTGGTTTCTGACGATGTATGTTGATAGCCACGACTGGGTTGTTCTGCCGAATGTCATTGGCATGGGCCTGAATGCTGATGGCGGGAAAACAGCCACCAAGCCTTATATTGCTTCAGGTGCTTATATCAATAAAATGTCTGACTTCTGCGGCCATTGTCAGTTTCATGTGAAGCAGAGATCAGGCGAAGGGGCATGCCCATTTAATTATCTTTACTGGAACTTTCTGGTGGAAAATGAAACTAAAATGCGATCAAACCCACGCATGGGGCCGAATGTGCTTGGCCTGAAGCATGTATCAGCCGATGAACGGAAGATCATCAGCCAGCAGGCTAAAGCGTTTCTTGAGGAAATGCAATCTTACGATGACCCAGCTTATCAGCCGGATGATTCAATGGACTGAAGCCGGCGAAAGCTTGGTTGAATTGCATTTTGTATTGATATGTTTCTGGATTTCATTCCAGAAGTGAAGGCGGGTGGCGAGGCTTTCCATTGCTGCATTTTCAGCAATCTGCCAGTTCTCAGGCTGGTTGCCGCAGAGCCTTGCCAGCATTTCAAATGCAATGGGGCCATGTTCGTCTTCATCAAGACTGATGTGACGATCAAGATAATATAGAAACCGGTCGGCGTGGGCAAAGCCCTTGTTTTCAAGGCCTTCAACAATGCCCCTGAAAAGGCCCGGCACCAGATTCTCACGCCCCAGGGTGAATGCCGATGCAATTGCCACTAAATGACCGGTTTCAATAATATCAAACGTCTGTCGCATAAAGGCCTGTGCCGGTTGTGGCACGCCGGCTAAGCTGGCTGCTGCTGGCCAGGGTTGGCCTGATTTTAAATGGTCAATAAATTGGTTGATTGTATTTGTATCTGCACCAATCTGCTGCATGGCCTGAAGATATAATTCAAAGTGGCTTGCCGGGTTGCCTTGGGTGTCGATATCTGACTCTTCACCAAGCACAATCTGGTTGATCATTCGGGCTGCGATGGGATCAGGCGCAGGCAACCATGGACATGAGACACAAGCCAGATTGAATTGCAATGCTTTTAATAAACTCATGAAATCCCAGACGGCATAAACATGCATTTCCATAAAAAGCTGCATGGCTGGAAGGTCGCCAAGAACGCCATAAATAGAATGGTCCAGCAACTTCTGGCGGAGTGGCTGACATGCCTGATTAAGCAAATTGAGATTCATGGCAGGTAGTTTGTCCCCAAAATTCCGGAAATGACAGGCGGGTGCCGTTTAACCTTTCACCGATTCACCTGATAATATAATAGGCATCAGGCAGCAATCGCCTGTGGCGAATCATTCACGGGGAGCCAGCTTTTTCAGGACGTGCGATGCCCAAGAATGGCAGACATGGAATCTATGACCTTTCGGGGTGTCGGCTGAGCGATCATGCCCGGCTTCGACTTGCCGAGCGTTTTGGCCCCGAGATTTCATACGCGTCAATTCCGGAATTTCTCTTGCAGGCCATGATGCACGCACGAAAGCTTGGAACTGACCCGGAAAATGAGACTGGGGCCTATCTCATTATGGTCAGGTCGGTTCCGTGTGTGCTTCTTTTGAAGGCGGAAACGGTACTGACTTTTCTTAAGCCAGAGCAGTTTGAAACGGTTATGGCCAATTTTGGCAGGCATCGATGGCCGACGAAGGTCAATCGCTGGCTCAGGCGCATTGAGGGGCGAAGCGACGAAAAATCAGAAGAATCTGAATAATTTGAATTTTTTGCGAAGTCGCCGCGCGAATGAGCCGATTTAGATTGTAATTAATGACAGAACTGTGTCACGGCAGGATGTCGGGAGTTGTGACGATGCGAACGGTGCACTGGTCACGTGTTGTAGCCTGGGCGATGATTCTGAGCTGGCCGTGGCTGGTGTGGCTGGTGGTTAAATCAAGCCCCGAGATGGTTTTAAAGGGTATTGCGACCGACACTTCTGCGGTAATGCCCGTGGTTGCCGATGTTGTGCTGTGCCTGGGTGCGTTTTATGCGATGCAAAGTCGCAAGGGGCTGATTCTGCGGCCATCGAAGGGCACTGAACAGATTTATGCCGGGCCGCATTTTAAACGCATCAGCCGCAAGCCGCAGGCAACTCAGCCTGTGAAATAAGTTTGTTATTGGCTTCTGTCACGAATTCGTTTGTTATTCGTTTTGCCCGATTGGCTGTCATCACTTGTCGAACGAGCGGCAAATGCGGACAATCATATTCATCACAAGTCAGCACCATGCTGATTGAACCAGCACCCGAATGGCCGGCATCACTGGATGGAAATCTGATGAAAATTGCGAATAAGTCATTATTGCGAAATGTTTCTGGATTCATTTTATTTTGGCTCACTTTGGGCCAGCCAATGCTTTCGGCCCAGGTGCCGGATGTGGCGACAAGCGAATTTAAGCTTGATAATGGCCTGAAAGTGGTGCTTAGGCCTGACAAATCAGTGCCCCGCGTAAATGTGGTGATGGCTTACCATGTGGGTAGCCGGAACGAGCGGCCTGGCCGCACCGGATTTGCCCACTTTTTTGAGCATATGATGTTTCGGGGCACGAAAAATGTGCCGAATTATGACAAGCCACTGCAGGAGGCCGGCTCGTCGTCGAACGCTTTTACCACGGAAGACATGACGGTTTATTTTGAGACGGTGCCTTCGAATTTTCTGGAACGGGCTCTCTATCTGGAAGCGGATCGGCTGGCATGGCTGCCCACGGCACTTGACCAGCAGAAATTTGACACCGAGCGGGAGGTGGTCAAGAACGAGCGACGGCAGTCGTATGAGAATGTGCCATATGGACTTGCGGAAGAGACGATTCTGGCGAATCTGTATCCGGCTGGGCACCCTTACCGGTGGTCGGTGATTGGTTCAATGGCCGATTTGTCGCGTGCATCGCTGGATGACCTGAAGCAGTTTTTCGCTGAATTTTATCATCCAGCCAATGCCACGCTTTGCCTGGTAGGCGATTTTGACATTGCTACCGCCGAAAAGCTGATTCGCCGCTATTTCAGTCCGATACCTGCCGGCCCTCAGCCAAAAAAGGCTGCGGTGCCAGCCGTGCCGCAGAAGAACAAGGCCCTTGAGCTGGTAGATAAAGTGAGTGTGCCACGGGTTTACTGGGTCTGGCCGGCCGTCAATGAAAATGCCGCTGATGCCCCGGCCCTAGAGCTTCTGGGCCAGATTCTTTCGGCAGGCGATGCGTCGCGGCTGCATGAAAGGCTGGTGATTCGCGATCAGTCGGCGACAAGCGTGAAACTGGGTTTTACGGGTTCTGAAGTTGACGGCTACATTCAGATGGAGGCGACCATTGCGCCCGGCCACAGCGTGGATGAAGTGGAAAAAGCCGTGGCTGAAGAACTTGAAAAAATGCGGGGGGCGGCCCCCAGCCAGCGGGAACTTGACCGAATGAAGGCCCAATATGAGTTGGCTGCTTTCTCGCCACTGGAAGAGCCGCAGAGCCTGGCATTTGCCCTGGCGATCGGATTGGCCCAGTATGGTGATTCCAAGCAGTTTCGCAAGGATATTGAGCGGGTTCTGGGCGTCACGGCCGAACATGTGCATGCCGCTGCAAAGAAATATTTGACAACCGACAAATTAAAACTGGTGGTCAGGCCAGCCAAAGAAGGCGAAGAGAAGAGCCAGGCTGTGACGGGTGTGGGCCCTTTGTCGGGCGGTGAGGCTGAAATCAAGAGGGAATTCAGGGGCCCGGCGGCCAGCGATATTAATTGGTCGGCGATGCCGGGGCCAAGAGACCGGCCAAACTACAATCCGCCTGGATATGAAATCAGAAAGCTTAAAAATGGTATTTATTTGTGGTTTGCCCGCCGCGAAACGCCGCTGGTGCATCTGGAAATGGTGATGGAAGGCGGCACGATTGACGACCCCGCCGGGAAGGATGGTGTCGGACAATTGACAGGTCTTTTGATTGACAAGGGCACGAAAACCAAAACCAATCGCGAGCTGACCGAGGCTTTTGAGCTTCTGGGCAGCACGCCGGGCGTTTCGGTAGGGCCTGACCAGGCGGGCATCAGCCTGACCTTGTTACCGCGTAACATTAAGCCGGCTCTTGATCTGGTGAATGAGATGCTGACAGAGCCACGATTTGAACAGGCGGAATTTGACCGCCAGAAAACCCAGATGATCGCGGCCCTGAAGCGTGGCCCCGATTCACCCGGCTATCTTGCCGCAAGAGCTTACAGCAAATTGATTTATGGAAATCAGTCGCGGTTTGGCCATCCGGCCGATGGCACGCTTGAGTCGATTTCAAAACTGACACTGGACGACACCCGGCGATTTTTTGATTTTCTGACAAATCCTGCCCGAACGAAGATTTTTATTGTTGGCGATATGACGATGAGTGAAGCCGCGAACTTGGCACATTCGACACTTGGCGAGTGGCAGACTAAAGCCGCAGTGGCAGAAGCGAAAAGTGATCGCCCTGCAGAAACGACTTCAGCCGAGCCGGGCGTGGTTTATCTGGTGGATAAACCAGGTGCTGTGCAAAGCGTGATTCGCGTGGGGCGGCGATGGAATTCACGGACTGATGCAGCGACATATTTGCCGGGCCAGGTGGGTAATTACACGCTGGGCGGTGATTTTCTGAGCCGGCTGAATCAAAACCTGCGTGAGCGAAATGGCTTTAGCTATGGGGCGGGGTCGGCTTTTGCCTACATCAGGGGTGGTGATCGCTGGGCGGTGAGCACTTCGGTGCGGGCCGATGTGACGGGTGCGGCCCTGCGAGAGATCTTCAACGAGCTTGATGGTGTGGCGAAAGCAGGCAAACAGCCGCTGACGGGAGACGATCTTGGGCTGGCAAGAGATGCGCTGATTCAAAGCTTTCCCGAGGGGTTTGGCACGCCGGGCGGGTTTTTGTCGGCACTGCAGGAACTGGCGGAATTTGGGTTGAATCGATCGGAATGGTCGTCGTTTATTACGAATGTCATGAAAGTGACAGACGAGCAGGTAAAATCGGTGATGGCCAGCCTGGTTGACCCTTCAAAACGAATTGTTGTGATTGCCGGCGACCGGAAGTCGGTTGAGCCTCAGCTCAAAAAGGCCGGGTTTGAGAAGGTCGTGATCATTCCTCTGGCCGACTTGACTGACGCTGCCGGCCCGCAGGCCGGGGTGGGTCAGGTCAGGCCTGATGAAAAATAATCTCATGAAAGTAGTGTCATGATTGAAAATGTAGGCATTGAACCGGCCTGGGCAGAAACGGCGTTTCAATTTGTGAATAACGCGATTTTGCCAGGCTGGCTGATTCTTTTTTTCTGGCCCCGGTGGAAGTTTGGGGCATGGCTTGTCAGCGGCGTGATTGTGCCTGGGCTGCTGGCGGTGGCTTATCTGATTCTTGTCGTTTTATCGACGAGCCAGCCGGGGGCAGCCGGGCCCGAGGCATTTTTCAGCCTTAGGGGGATCATGACCCTGTTTGACAACCCGGTGGGGGTGGTGGCAGGGTGGACACATTATCTGGTGTTTGATCTGGCGATAGCCTCGTGGGAGGTGCGCGACTCGCAGGCTCATGGCATTCCGCACAAATGGGTGGTGCCGTGCCTGTTTTTCACGCTGATGTTGGGGCCGGTCGGTTTTCTTTTTTACCTGATCCTTCGCAGCATCAGGCTAAGGAAACTCTCACTTGCGTGAAAGGAATAATCGGCATATCCGTCAAGTCACGAGCTATTTTTGATGAAGGCATTCTCATGAAGCAATCGATAACAGAGATGATAATCTGGTGTGAGAAGGCTGGTGGATTTTGAGCCTTCGTCAGGGAATC
>JBJTRR010000689.1:0-6251 GCA_046076185.1 bacterium
AACTCGACCGCGACTTTGCGGTAATAATCGACGAAACCCTTACCAATTCAAAACTTGAAAATCATGAGCTGAAAATGATTTACAAGTAGCTTTTGAATGGGTTTCGCCGATTTTTGAAAAGGCTTAAATTCCGCCGGATGTAGCGATGAAAAATTTAATACTGGAATCGGTCTATGGTCAAATTACTGGTTAATGGTTGATCAGAATCATACAATAATGTTGTAATGGTTGTTCCCGCCCCCTGCTGAGCAACCGGCCGTGCCCGCCCTGGGCTCATACGACAACTGAGCGTCATGGATAATTCTTCAAAAAAACGGCAATCGAACCCGCCAGCAGAACCCGTCAAGCCGGTTCTCGAACGGTCAGACCCTTCACTCTTCCGAAAAATCTACCGGTTTCTGGCTTCGCTTAAACTTGCCGTTATCAGCCTTTCTTCGCTGGCTTTGCTCTTGGCCTATGCCACTTTTTTCGAGTCGTGGTATGGGTCAGAGGCATCTCGTGCCTATGTTTACCGCAGCCCGATTTTTTATCTGGTGAATTTCTTGCTTTTCCTCAACATTCTCTGTGCAGCAACCATTCGTTACCCATGGAAGCGGCATCAAACAGGCTTTGTCGTAACTCATGTGGGCTTACTCACGCTGATTATCGGATCGCTGATCAGCCAGAAGTTCACAGATGATGGTCAGGTTGGCTTGGCGGAAGGTCAAGCCACCAAACAACTTATTCGCGATCAAAAGCCGGTGATTCGTGTTCGCGTGCCTGAGAAGAACGATATGGGTCAAGTGACGGCCCTGCAGGAATATGAGCTTGATCTTTTCCCCGGTGCCTTTGCCTGGCCATCGGGCCGAACGGAGCAGGTCACAAAACCAAAAGACCCATTTCAGCTTGAGGTCATGAGTTTTCTGCCAGCCGCCAAGGCACAGTTTGAGCATGAGACAGTGACCGATGGCCGGCCGATGATCGATGCTCACCTTCTGATTAATGCCCCTAATCAGGTGGAAGCCCAGGACATTCTGGGCGATGAAGTGGGCCGGTGGCTCAAGGCTGACACACGGTTTGGTCGGGTCGCACGTTCTGCAGGTCCAGCCATAGTGGCATTCCAGAATTTGCCGGCAAACGACCCTGATATATCCGAAAAAATATCGGATTTTCTGAACCCTCCCAAACTGACCACTCCTGATGGCACCGCCCGGCTGCACTATACGGACAAATCTGGCAAAAAACGTTTCTTTGACTGGTCGATCGACGGCCAGCAGAGAAAAGAAACACTGCCAGACAGTGACTTGACGGCGGAATTCCTGAAAACCCAGGAAGGTGAAAATACGCTGAAAATGCCGACCCGTCTGGGTGGTGAAGACGGAATGGGTGCCAGCGACCTTCTGTTTGAAGCGACAGCCGAGCCTGAAATAGCGATTGTTCGATTCAAAGTGCAGAATGCCGGGGGGCAGTCGTTCGATCATTACGGCTGGCCAGATTTGGTTCAGGCTCCGAGCCTTGTGCCTGGCGATGCCTCAAAAGGTGGCACGCAGCTTGTCAGAATTGCTTATCTGCGGCCCAGGCCGCCAGGTAATTTTGGCTATGTGGAAGTGTTGGGCGTTTCTGACGGACGACTTTTCTACCGTGTTTTCGGGCGTGAAGGTTTTCGTACCGCCGCCGAACTGAAAAAAGGTGAATCGGTTCTGGCCTTCAGTGGTGGTGGCGGAATGGCCGGTCGGCTGCGGGTGGATGAATATTACCCGAGCGGGCAGGAAAAGCTGGTTTATGTGCCTGCCAAGCTGCCGATTGGCCAGAAGGGAATTCCTGCCATTCGCTGCAAAATGTCGGTGGGTAAAGAGACGAAGGATTTCTGGGTCAGGGGCACAGCTGACCTGAAACCTAATTATCAACCTTTGATTATGGGCACCGACCGTTATGAGATTGCCTATGACGTGGATCGCAAGGAACTTGATTTTGAAATCAAGCTGATCGACTTTGAAGCGGCCATGGACCCTGGCACACAACAGGCATCAAGCTTCGAAAGCCGGATCGAACTGACAGACCCCGGTAAGAAGGTTGTCTCAAAACCGATCCTGATCTCGATGAATAATCCGATGATCTGGCGTGGCTACACGTTCTATCAATCAAATTACATTCCGGAATTTGATGAAACTGGCCGCCAGACCGGCGAATTTGTCTCAGTTTTTCAGGTACGGCACGACCGGGTGTGGGGGATTACTTACCTTGGTTGCCTGATTATCGTACTTGGTATTTTTCTGCAATTCTATATGAAGAGTGGACCGTTCAAGTCTCGCTCTGTTAAAACTCACGCCGTTGCGAAAGATCGACCGGCCAAGACTAGAATCAAGGCGGAACCAACGCTATGACCAGCAATCAAGTTTCAACACGGAACATGCGGAGCCTCATCATGCGTCATTTCCTTGGCCGAATCAGCCTGGCCTTAATGCTTTGTGCCACCGTAGCAGCCTCGACCGTGGCCGAGGACTCCGCCAAAATTCTGGGCAACATTGCCGTGATGGAAGCTGGCCGTGTCAAGCCGCTCGACACAGTGGCCCGCCACGAGGTTAAACAGATTTTCGGCCGAGAAACGATCAAGTTGACCGGTGCCGATGGCAAAGAGACCAAATGGGGCTCCGTGGCCGCTTTTATTGACTGGCAGATGCCCACCAGAGACGAATTCTGGGATAATCAGGCCTTCATTCTTGCCGAATTTGTGCCGCTGAAGGAACAGATTTTGGCGGAACCAATCAAGCTGGCCATCAAGGCGGCTCTCGATGATGCCACGACAGAAGCCTTATCAAAGGCAGCACTTGAGACGCTGGCCAAAAAGCCCGTTGTCACGCATGAGAGCCTGAAAAAATTACTGGAATCGACCAAACTGCCAGAGGCTTATGCGGCAAGCCTCAAAGAATTTTCCAGAAAGTTGGGTGTCGGTTCGAAGTGGGTTTCTCCAAAAGATCTTGAGGCTGCCAAGGTAACAGTCGATGGCCGATCCCTCACATTTGAGGAATGGTTCCGCAACTTGATGCAAAAGAAAAGTGGCGGAAGCATGGGTGCCCCTGAGGTAAAGCTGACAGAACTGGAAAATCGAGCTTACGAAGCCGGCGGACGCTTTGTGCATTACAAGGCGATTCGCGATCGTCGAGGCATAGGCCGCATGCCGGTTTACACAGCTATTCCCCGGCCTTCAAGCGAGACATACATCAAATTTTCAGCCTCGGCGATGAAGAAAATCATCGATGGTCAGGAAAGTGCCCTGAATCCACTGGAACGCGATACGGCGGAAGCCCTTCAAACATATTTTGAAGATATTCCGAAGTCTGACAGAGCCATGCCTGGAACTCAGGCTGATTTTGACAAAAAATTCTCGAACTGGCTTGCAACCCGTTCTCAGTGGATTCAGCTGTTCTCATTGATAGAGTCCGATGACACCCAGATTTCTGAAGCCGGCTTCGATCTGGCTTCGGCAAAAGTTGTTCGTGATTCTTTCCGCAAAATTGAAGCCGAGGCACAAAATGGTGCTATCAGTGATGCCAGCTCACGCGAATTTGCTGATGCGATGAGGCAACTTGGTGAAAAGGCCGGCAACTACCCTAGTGTGAAATCACTCTCGCGTGAAAGTCATTTCAACAGTTTTGCTCCATTCTTCCACTGCCCTGAACTTTATGGCACAGGCCTCTTTTTTCTCCTCTTCAGTCTGGTTTTCACAGGCATCGGGCAAACCCGCCCTGGCTTTTTCCGCACAGCCGGAAAAGTCACGTATGCCATTGGCCTGTTAGGGTTTGTGAGCGGAATTCTGCTTGAAATTTATGGCTTTTACCTGCGTGTGCTCATCTCGGGCTGGGCACCAGTCACCAATATGTACGAGACCGTCATCTGGGTTGCCCTCGTCACAGCAATCATCGGGTTAGTACTTGAGTTGATTTACAAGCGGATCTATGCTGCCACAGCAGCAACGGGCGTTGCCATGCTGGCCACTTTGCTAGCTGCGAATGTTTCGTTGCTCGACCCCGAAATCAAAAGCCTTCAGCCCGTGCTTCGTTCCAACTACTGGTTGACGATTCACGTATTGACAATCGTCTCAAGCTATGCTGCATTTGCTCTGGCGCTTGGGCTTGGTTTCATAGCCACAATCTATTACCTCACAGCAACTTATCGCCGATCGCCAAGTTTTGGCAAGCTGCTTGTGCCAGGGATGGTTGGTCTGCCAGTGATGATTCTCGGTTATCTTGCCGTCACTGGAACAATTGGCGGGGTTTCTACTTCCAGCAACGCCTACATGGCCAGTTTCGGAATTGCTGAAGCTGGATTTCTGCTGACTGTCTCATCATTATGTGCAGTGGTTGGCGAAGTTATTGCCCGTGCTCTTTTCAAATCGTATGAAAGATTGCCCCAATCGGCATTTGCCCAGATGGCTCTGGAAGAAGAACCTGATCTTGAGGAGGCTGATGAGATTCGTACGAATCTTGCAGGCAAAGCCCAGGTTAAATTGGCTGAAAATGCCACGGCAGTTCTTGAACCACCCGTTCCCAAAGTTTCGAAGGTCAACACCGGCCAGTTGATAAATCAGGTCCGGCAGGAATTTTCAAGGCCAGTGGTGCCAACATCGCCGAGAGAACTCTCGATGATTGACACGGCAGCCAAAATTAAGCCGCTTTCGAATTTTATTTACCGGTCCATGCAGGTTGGCGTTTTGCTGGTAGCTGCCGGAACCATTCTCGGTGGTGTCTGGGCCGATTATTCGTGGGGCCGCTTCTGGGGCTGGGATCCTAAAGAAGTCTGGGCACTTATCGTGCTGCTGGTTTATCTGGTGCCACTTCACGGCCGATTTGCAGGCTGGTTCAACACTTTTGCACTGGTTGCTTCGTCTGTCTGCTGCTTCATCAGCGTGATGATGGCATGGTATGGTGTGAATTTCATTCTGGGTGTTGGCCTTCATAGCTACGGCTTTGTGGAAGGGGGCAGTCAGGGTGTAGTCATGACAGCCTGTGCCGCTGTCTGCGGCGTTGTCGGGGGCGCATTCATCAGGCGAACCATCGGTAACCAAGTCGCCTGATCCAACTCAAAAAATCGATAACGGGTTGGTGGCATAGTGGCCACCAACCTTTTTTTTCGCAAAAATTATCGGCCGCGATTATTGATTTCAATCCGTCGGCTGACGACTCTTTGCGATCGTGGGATTGTGAGTCGCAAAACGCCCTGTTCAAAATCGGCCTGAATCAGGTCGCTGTCAAATTCATCGCTTAATATAAACGATCGTTCATAAATACCGGCAGTTGATTCCAAAGCCAGTGGACGAGCATTTTCCAATCCAGGCCTGCGAACTTTTGCAGTCAATCGCAGAACATTCTGCTTCAATTCCACAACAATATCTTCTTCAGCCACACCCGGCAGATCCGCTTCCAGTATCAGGGCGTCTGTGCGGTCGTGAATGTCAACCAGTGGTGTAGCCCGAGACGGCCCCAGCCCAGTTCCAAGTTCTTCAAGGTTGCCGGTTTGCTGTGCCTGGCCCTGAACTTCAGACATCAAGGGCCATTGCTGAAACATCTGAGCAGCCTGTGCGGCTGGATGTTGCGGTAGTTGCTGGCTTGGGTTCCCGGAAACAAGCACCCGAATCCATCTTGGATTTTGGCTCATGGCTGACCTTCCGAAGAGGGCTTCGAAATATCCGGATCTTTTTCAATGCCCGGTAAAGCTGGGCGGCTTGAAAAACCGCCAGATTCAAGAGCAGGGCGACGAGACTGAGGCGCTACACCCGATTTTTTTGTTCGAACAGGTATCTGTTGCGGCCGGGGCCTGTCTGCTTTAGGTAGTTCTACATAAAGCACCCCTTGATCAAGTTCCGCAGTCACATCTTCAGCCAGAACTGATTCAGGAAGTGTGACACTTCGCTCCCACCTGCCGAAAGGACGCTCCTGCCGACGATACATTTCATCAGATATTCGGGCATCACGTAGCCGCGTTCCGCATATCGTTACCGTATCGCCAGCCACGCTTACATCAATCGAATCTGGATCAACACCGGCCACTTCGGCTAAAACAATGTACGCGTGCCCGCGTTCGTAAACATTAATTGACGGAAATGGACGCACCGTGCGCATGGAAAGGGCACCAAGCCGCTCCATCATGCGACCCATCTCTTCACCCAGCAACCTCAGTGGATCCCAACGCCCTGACTGATCCAATTCTTATGCCTCCAGAATAAAGATAATAATTGCGATGCAAAAATGATGCCGGTTGATAATTTATAGTAT
>JBJTRR010000690.1:0-8102 GCA_046076185.1 bacterium
GATCAAGCCCTGCTAATTCGACATCAGTTATCTCAGTCTCGATTGTCTCAAGGCAGCCACTTGAGCCCAGCATGGCCCGTTTTGCTTCAACAATTTTTGGAAGATCTTCTGCCGACAGACGGTTATCGTCTAAAACACTGGCAGCAATGATTTTGGAAATATCAGTGGCACTCAGGCCACGCAAAGTAGAGACGAGTTGATCCATTTCTCGCCTGGTCATATGCGCTTCAACTTTTATCCCGCCGGGCTGGGCTTCAATCTCGTTTTTAACTTTTTGAAACGACGTTTTCACAAGTCTTTCAATTTCAGCCGGATCCGGTCTGGGCATTTCCAGTTCAACCGTCAGACGTCGAACTTCGTCAGGCAGTGGTGCAGAATCAACCAGAATAACGGCGGCACGGCATTGGGTTCCAGGGTCGGCCAGGTCGCGAAGGTGCCGGATGACCAGAGGGTCTGATGCATGTGGCGCGATATCTTTGAAAACATAAACGGCTTGGTCTTCTGTCTGAACCAGGTGCCCCAGGGCCTTAATGGCGGATCCGGCTGTAATGGTGGGCGACTGCCCTGATTTCGCAACCGGGCGACTTCGCACAAGCCCGGCGGTGCATGACCATTCCCAGAGGACGGAATTCTGCTTTTCAGCAAGTTCGCGAATGGCGGCCAGCGCAGAAGGTTCATCATCGGTCTGAATTGATATCAGGCGCTGACCTGCTCTGACAAGCAGGTTGATTCGATCAGTCAATTTCTGGTTCATCGCGTGCATACTCCTTAAATGCGATTTTTATCGAGATTTTAGGAGTTCGATCAAGTTATCGAATCAGGAAATTTGGATCCATGGATTTCACAGAAGAATCAAATCTTCAACAATCCATCTTCGATCTCAAAGACGATATCGTTGGGCTGAATGAATCGGCGATCGTGGGTTACCACAATAAGCGTTGTGCCTGATTCGTGCTGCAGATCACGCAAGATCCGAAAGACTTCTTCGCCAGTGCGGCTGTCAAGTTGGCCAGTGGGTTCATCAGCCAGTACCACCTGCGGGTTTTTCACTAAAGCCCTGGCGATGGCCACGCGTTGCTGTTCACCGCCTGACATTTGAATTGGCCTGTGTTTGAGGCGATGACCAAGCCCGACCTTCTCAAGCATCATGCGGGCTCGATCTTTCAATTCCGAATTGATTCCCTGTGGCAGAAACGGAACGAGCACATTTTCAATAGCTGTGAGATTACCGACCAGGTTAAAAGCCTGAAAAATGATTCCGATTTTGTTGCGGCGAAAGAGGTCCTTTTCTGATTCGGCCATGGTAGTAAGGTCATGGCCATCAATGATAACTTGCCCTTGAGTGGGCATGTCCATGGCACCAAGAAGGTGCAACAGCGTGCTTTTACCGGATCCGGATGGGCCGACAATGAAAGCGCAGTGACCCGCAGGAATGGAGAGGCTGATGCCGTGAAGGATTTCCATAAGGCCTTCGCCACTGCGATAAGATTTGGTCACATTGCGAGTTTCAATCATCGCCATCTGTTATTATCTTTGCAAATAGAGGTTCTGGATTGATGTCGAGTTCATGCCAGGTTTAGCGATGTCCGAAACGAATCGCTTCCATGGGTGCAAGTCGAGCGGCTTTCCAGGCCGGATATAGCCCGCCAAAAGTACCGGTGACGAGTGATAGAACAAGACCGAGAAGGACCAGTCGGGGGGTCACTACCAACTGCAATCCTCCCTGCAAAAACTGATTGGCGATGGTTACGCCAACAATCGCAAAGACGATGCCAATCAGCCCTGCAAAGAAGCCCATAAAGGCACTTTCAAGAGTGACAAGGCCGAGAACGTGGTTGCGTGACCACCCATTGGTACGAAGGATTCCGAATTCGGCGATTCTCTCCAAAGTACTCATGAGCATAGTGTTTACAATTCCCACTACACCCACAACCAAAGCAAGGCTGACGGTGAGGGCCAACACTTTGTCAAGCTGCCCCATCAGGTCGCCAAAGCTGTTTTGAAACTCGTTCATGCTGCGGGCATCAAAATCGGGCAAAGCGGTTTCTATCGCTTGTGCGACCGAATCTGATTTTGAGGGATCTGTCATTTCAACATAGACATTAGATAGCCCATTGGGCCGATTCAGAACTTGCCTTGCAGTATCGAAGTCCATCACGATGACTCCATCAAGCAGCATGGAATTTGTGTGATAAACCCCGACAATGTCAAATTCCTGATTACCTATTTTGAGTTTGTCGCCTGGTTTTTTGGGTGATTTGTCAGAGTTTTTAAACTGATTTGCGTATTTTTTCGAAATCACAATGTTTTTTGTGCCTTGGTCTTTTCCATTCAGATACCGTCCGCCATTTTCAGCAGGAGGCAACAGCGACTTGCGATAGACAGAAGTGGCGATCTTGCCGTGAGATACTGGCTCCTGGCCTGTGATCACGGGGGTATCGAGGAAACTTTGCATGCGTTTCTGCTCATTACCCAGGTTGGATAGGGTGCGTGCGATAAGGCTAGTGTTTTCGATGGGGGGAGATATTCCCCAGATTTCCGGGCAAACGACTTTAACGCCTTGAATTTTTTGAACTTTTTCGGGTAAATCCGGTGGAATATCGCTAAAAACGGGGCTGGGGGCGTTATTGCGAAGGACCATCACCCCCTGAATCTGGTTAAGTGTATTGCCGACCAGCATTCGCAGGCCATTGGAAAGGCTGAAAAGCCCGATAACGCCCAGAATAGGGATGGAAAGGCCAATAAGGGCCAAAAGAGTCCGGTTCGGGCGTGTCAGCAAGTTTCGCCAGGCAAATTGCCACATGGTTTGGAATCCGTTGCGATTGAGTCAATCAGTTTTATGGATCGTAACGAATTGCTTCCATTGGTGACCAGCGGGAAGCACGCCATGCAGGGTAGATACCCGAGGCAGCACCCGTCAGAATCGATAGAACCAAGCCTTTGACCAGTATCGATCCAGTCGGAACCAGCCGAATACCATCTTGAAGATAGAGATTGGCGATTTCGCACCCGACAATGGCTAATGAGCAACCGGCAATCCCCGAAAGGACTCCAAGATACAGGCTTTCCAACGAAACCAGCCGAATAATTTGCCTGCTTGACCATCCATTGGTGCGCAAAACGCCGAATTCCGGGACACGTTCCATTGTGCTCATCACCATCGTGTTGGCAATTCCGATTGCCCCGACACCAAATGCCAAGCCAACGGCCATAAGCAGTAACACGTCAATCTGGCCCATAATTTCGCCGAACGATGCTTCAATCTCGTTCATGCCGCGGCAGTCCAACTCTTCGTATTTCTCTTCTATCCGTTTGGTGATTTCTTCATTTTGGCCTGCCTCGTTCATTTCGAGGTAAATCGCTGATACGGCATCAGCAGGTGCTTTCAGTAGCCGCCGCGCTGTTTCGATGTCCATTACCAGTACAACGTCGAGCAAAAGCGACTTTGTTTCGTAAATTCCAATAATTTCAAAAAGTTCGGTCCCAACTTTTATTTTATCACCAGGTTTTTTGGCAGTCCCGTCTTTGTTCGGATACTGGGAAGCGAATTTTTTTGATAGTAAAAGTCGATTTGTTCCACGGTCACCTGGATTGAGAAAGCGTCCTCCGATAGAAGCAGGCTTTAGGATGGCTTTTTGATAAACAGCAGAATCCAGCTTGTTATGTGACGCTATATCCATGCCAAGCACGACAGGCGCATCAAGAAAATTGGCGATCCGTTTTTCATCTGAACCAGCCATCATGGATCGCACCACGACACTGGTGTTTTCAACGGGCGGTGCGAGTCGCCAAAACTCCGGTGCAACATTCTTGACACCAGGCAGACTGCGAAATTCATCGACAAATTTTGGGTTAATGTCGCTGAAAACAGGGCTGGGGGTGTTCGTTCGAAGGATCATCACACCCTGCACCAGCTTCACGGTATCTCCAACCAGGCCGCGAAGACCATTAGAGAGACTCAGGAGCCCAACGACGCTCAAGACAGGGATGGAAAGGCCCACCAAGGCCAAAGCCGTTCGAATTGGCCGTGAGAAAAGATTTCGCCAGGCAAACAGATACATTCTGCATATTCCAGATTGGTCGCCGACTTATTAGCTCTTAGTTAGGTTTATACCAAGGTCAATCTCAAGTGACCAAACAAGAAAAATCCCGCCGGCAATATGCGACGGGATCAAGCTTTGTTGGGTGTACTGAGACAGATCTGGTTCAGTCTGTTTTTTCAGGTGTTTCCGGGGATTCCGGATTATCGTTTTCAGTGCGTTTCTCGAAGAACTGCTTCAATTGACCGAATGATCGAAGAGGGACTGCACCGGTAATCTCTTTTTCAGAGAGCGGTTTCGGAGGTTGCTGAGGTTTGGGCGGACGGTTCTGTCGATTGCCCTGAGATTGATCACGGCGATCGCCACCACTTCGGGATTGCGATTGCTGGGAACCACGACCGTAACGTGATCTTTCCTGATCTCGAGGGGCTCGTTCGCCTGATCTTTGATCCTGGCCCCCATCCCTGCGTGGGCCACGACCTCGGTCTCTATCCTGATTCCCACGATTTTGTTGGTTATCGCCGCGATCTAGCCTTGGGTTGCGGCTACGATCACGATCGCCTGGGTCGCCTGTTTCGCGGCGGTGTTGGACTGGTTCCTGCCCCCTGCCTTTCTCGCGTTCAGTACCTGGGGCTACCATCGTCAGCGAAACCCGCTTCCTGTCATTGTCAACACCCATCACCCAAACAGACACCACATCGCCAACAGACACCACATCATGTGGGCTCTTGATATAGCGATTTGCCAGCTGGCTGATATGAACGAGTCCTGAATCTTTCAGGCCAATATCAACGAAGGCACCAAAATCTACCACGTTGAGCACAGTGCCTTTCAGCTCCATACCTGGCTGGAGATCTTCGAGTTTAAGAATGCCACGCTTGAATATCGGCTTTGGCAAGTCTTCTCGAGGATCACGCCCTGGTTTGGAAAGAGCGGCACAGATATCAGTCAGGGTAGGCACGCCAACATTGAGAGTATTGGCTGTCTCCTCGATATTGATCGAACCAAGTTTATCGATAATTTGGGCGAGCTGTTCTTTGTCTCTTAGTGATTCAGTGGAATAACCAAGACTTTCGAGCAATTTCGCCGCAACTTCATAGCTTTCCGGGTGAACCCATGTGTCGTCGAGAGGATTCGCAGCATTGCGGATACGCAGAAACCCAGCTGCCTGTGTAAATGTAACAGGCCCAACGCCTTCGATTTGCTGAACTTCGTCCCGACTGGAATACGGACCTTTTTCCTGCCTTTTTTCAAATATTCGCCTGGCGGTCAGTTGATTCAACCCGGCGACATGTCGCAAAAGCGGAACACTTGCAGTGTTGAGGTCAACACCTACGAAGTTAACACAGCTTTCAACGACTGATTCAAGCGATTCTTTAAGGGTTTTCGGTCCGACGTCATGCTGGTAAAGACCAACACCGACGCTTTGCGGATCAATCTTCACTAATTCTGCCAGTGGATCGAGTAACCGACGACCAATAGAAATAACGCCTCTCAAGGTAGCATCGTAATCCGGGAACTCTTCCCGTCCCTGATTACTGGTTGAGTAAACGCTTGCGCCCGATTCATTTACGATGACATAACGCAGTTTTGCCAGGTAAGGATCAGCTACGTGCGGTGTAGGAGGCAAGGGAGCCTGTGGTGGTTGAGGTTTAGGCCCGCGTGGTGTTCTTTCTCTTTTCTCTGAACGCTCTTTCTCTTTCTTTTCCTTTGGTTTTTCAGGTTCTTTTACTTCCATACCCTTGGGCAGGCTTGTAAGCCCTGAAAAAACAGCCGTTGGAACCTGTGGTTCCGGGTTTGGAGCATCGCCTTCTTCTGATGAGGTCTCGTCTACAGTTTGTGATTCTATTGATTGATTATCTACTGAAGTGGCTTCAATTTCGTTGGCTGAAAATGATTTTTCGGAAGATTTACTAGCGGGTTGACTATCAGGCGTATCTTCGTTAACAGTTTCCTCGTCGCCTTCTGGAGCCCCGCCCGAAATTGGAGGGGGAGTAGGCTCGTCAACGGCTGAGACGGCTTCAAAGGACGCTGTATCTGAATTTGTTACACTCTGATCTTCAGATGCCAGCACAGAATTATCAAGTTCATTAGTTTCGTCAGGTGCTGGATGAGAGGGAGTTGCATCAGAAGCCCGATCTACTGTTATGGGTGCTTCCTCCACCTGTGGTGGCACATAGTTTTCAGGTGTGATACCAGCTTCCTGGAATGCTGTTCCTTCGCTGATAATCTCTGCAATAAGTTCTTCTGTTTCCCTACATGCAGTTCCGTTGCCAATGGCAACGACTTGAACCCTATGTCGCCCTACTAGCTCTTTGATTGATAATTTCGCTTCATGACGTCGGTTTTGGGGTGCATGAGGATAAATCACGGTGTGTTCGAGAACATTTCCAAGTTCGTCAATAACAACGACTTTGCATCCAGTTCGAAAACCAGGATCAATTGCGAGAGTTACCTGAGGTGTGATTGGGGGTTGGAGCAAGAGACTCCTCAGGTTTCTCGCAAACACTTCTACTGCATGCTTTTCAGCCGTTTCGGAAATATCCCTGCGAACTTCTCTTTCAATGCTTGGCTTCAAAAGCCGATCAAGAGCATCCAGTGCAGCCTCGCGGAAAATGTCGGCTTGAGGATGTCCATCAAGTGGGAGGTGTCCAAGAATGGCTTTCTCAAAGTCAGACTGGTTTACGTCCAGCCTGACTTTCAGTACATGCTCCTTTTCGCCTCTGTTAAAAGCAAGAATACGATGAGGCGGGATGTTTTGAATGGGTTCGCTGTAAGAAAAATAATCCCGATAATCCTGTCCTTTTGATTCGTCCAGGCCATCGACTTTTGATGTGGTCAATCGGCCAATTCGCCAGACAAGCTTTCGAACGGAATCTCTGATAATTGAAAGTTCACTGATAGCTTCAGCCAGAATGTGTTTGACACCTTCATGAACTTGTTCTACGTTTTCTATGCCTTTTTCAGGATTCAAAAATTCGACAGCGGCCTGATTCAGGTTTAAAAGAGAGTCGTCCCTGTTCCAGACCCTCAGCGCCAAAGGTTCAAAACCTTTTTCGCGAGCTTCTGTGGCCTTCGAACGCTTTTTTGGCTTATAAGGAAGGTAAATATCTTCAAGTTTTTTAGGATTTTCGGTAATACGAATGGCTTCTCGCAAATCTTCAGTCAATTTGCCCTGAGCATCTATTGCCTTAAGTATAGTTTGCTTGCGTTCATTCAGATCACGGGTTTTCTTAATCCGACCTTCAATTTCTCGGATTTGAACTTCATTCAGGCTACCTGTTCGTTCTTTTCGATATCTGGTGATGAAAGGAACTGTGTTGCCTTCGTCCAGAAGCTGGACTACGCTTTCCACCTGAACCTTACGGATCTGAAGATCTTGAGCAATGCGGCCAAGGTCGATTGGGAAAACGATTTCCATGGGAATAAACTTCCACTTATCCAGTGAGATTTCTCTTGTGGCAAGCAACAGATGCCGCCTAAAGGTTGACTTGGAGCTAAACGATCTCAGCATCGCTAAGATATAAAGCCCCTAAATTACATAATCAAGTTGGCATGCGAATGTCAAGAAAAATTCTGGCGTAAATCTCGTTTTACTCAGAATCAAAAACATCTGGAAAAAATTACGAATGTAGTTTTTTGCGGTTGTGATCTCCAGAAATCCAGATCAATAACTTCAAAAATCTTAACAACTTAGAAACTAAAGCAACAACATTCAGAATTTTTATTTTGTCAAACTCAACCGGAAATCGGTAAATTTTTGTAATACAAAGGCAAATTATAGATAATTGCTTCGAGAGTGGATTAACTTAGAGACGCGATAAACCTCGATTCTTTAGGGGTCTGATTCAAATGAAAAATAAATTCTGGAAATCTTTAATTTGTACTGATAATTCAAATTCTAGTCTGGAATAAACTATAAATCGATTAGGTCTATAAGTTAAATTACTTTCTCGTCATTCCCCAGATTTCAATCATGGCAAAATTTAACTAGTTTATACTGAATTTGAGAAATATATAGTTGTCTAAATGAAATGCCCGATACAATTTTTTTAATAAAAT
>JBJTRR010000691.1:0-1761 GCA_046076185.1 bacterium
GGGCGTTGCTCGCCGGAATGGTGGCATGCGACCGGGTTAGGCCGCGCGCCGCACCGCTTGAGTGCTTCGTCAGAACGCGGATGCTGCGAGTGCGAGGACACAGACGCAGAACAGGAGCACGGCGATGAGCACCACGAACGCGGCAGCCACCATCACGTAGAACAACACGACGACGATTGCCACCGCGACAACGAGGCCGACGATCCAAAGCAATGCCCATGCCAAGAACATCGGGATCGACATCGCGGCCAGACCGACCTGCGCAGCGACATTCGGGTTTCCAGTCGAAGTCTTGTCGACATGACGGGTGGGTTTCGTCACGACAACTGGGCTTGATGCGGCTGGCGCCACGAGGAACCGCGGGGACCGCACCCAGTGGGTGTTCTGGATGTCTGCGGCTTCCCAGTCAACGTCGACGGTTCCATCGACGCGCGCGCCGCTGAGGTCTGCACCCTCGACGCGGATGCCGTCGCACTTGGCGACGCTCAGGTCGACTCCTCGGAGGTTGGCACCGGAGAGGTTCGCGTTGGTGAGGATGGCGCCCTTGAGCTTCGCGCGGCGAAGGTCGGCGCCAGCGAGGTTGGCGCCTCGCAGGTTTGCGTCGCGGAGGTCCGAGCGGCGAAGGCTCGCTCCCGACCAGATGGTTTGGCTGACCAGCGAAAAATATCTGGGCGATGCCGGTCGGGCCCAACTGCATTTTGGTCTGGCCACCATATACGACCAGAAAAAAGATTTTGAACACGCTGCCACAAATTTAAAACTGGCCAATGAATTGCAGCAATCAGCCAAGATGAAAAAAAATGAAACCTATGACCCGGATAATTTTACCCAGTGGATCGACCAGATCATTCAGGCCTTTTCGCCTGATTTGATCAGATCATTGAAAAATGCAGGAAGTGAGAGCACGAGACCGATTTTTGTGGTGGGTCTGCCTCGATCAGGTACAACCCTGACGGAGCAGATTCTGGCCTCGCATTCGGCCGTATTTGGTGCCGGAGAGTTGACGGTTGTCAATGATGTGTTTGAAAAACTGCGAAAAAGCCGTGGCGACGTTATGGTCAACCCGGTTGATGTGGCCCGATTTCTGGATTCTGGTGTCTTGAAACAGTCGGCAGATGATGTGCTTGGATTTTTCGACCGGAAAGATAACGGGCACGCCAGAATTGTTGACAAAATGCCAGATAATATCAATCACCTGGGCTGGATCCGGTTGCTCTTTCCCAACGCGAAGGTGATACACTGCCGGCGAGACCTGCGTGATATTGCACTTTCATGTTATCAGACCTGTTTCGGTTCGATTCGCTGGGCCAACGACTGGAACCACATTGCCCGGAGATTTCTGGATTATCAGCGAGTGGTGAAGCACTGGGAATCGATCCCGGAGGTTGAATGGCTTGATTTTGAATATGAAAAGGTAGTGGAAGAGCCTGAAAAATATGCCCGCGAGCTGATTGAATTTGTGGGTTTGGGCTGGGAACCCGGCTGCCTGAAATTTCATGAGACCAAGCGTCAGGTTCGCACGGCAAGCCTTTCTCAGGTTCGCGAACCGATATACAAATCATCAAAAGCCAAATGGCGAAATTATGAGTCAATAATGCAACCATTCCTTGAAAAAATGGGAATCAACCCCAAAGACTAAAATTAAAGTTCTGTCAGCATTTAACAAAACCAGCAAATGTATTTCCCGACAATTCGGTGAAATAAAAAAAGCCGCTGGTGAGACTCGAACTCACGACCCCCGCTTTACGAAAGCGGTGCTCT
>JBJTRR010000692.1:0-2651 GCA_046076185.1 bacterium
CGGTTTTCTGGCCGATCGGCTCGGTAGCCGCAAGGCTGTGGTGCTACTGGCAAGTGTCTGGTCGATAGCGACACTGGCGTGCGCTTTTGCCAACAGTTTTACATCGCTCATCATTTTGTGGGGCCTGATGGGGGCCGCCCAGGCCGGGGCATTCCCTTGCGCAGCCAAGGCTTTGGGCCAGCTTTTTCCTGATGAACAGCGGGCCCGGGCCACCGGCATTCTGGCGAGTGGCATGATGATTGGCGGAGCCATAGCACCTTCTCTGGCTTCGATCAGCCTGGCCCGGTTGTCGCCAATGGCCGAATCCAGCGGACTTTTTCGCTGGCAGGTTTTGCTGGCGGCATACTCGATTCCTGGCATTCTCTGGGCGATGGTTTTCTTCGCATTTATTCCGGATTGGCAAAATATTTCGAGTCAAAAAAATGCGGAATCACGAAGCCGGATAAAATGGTCGGCTGTTTTTCGAAGTACTCCGCTCATGCTTCTGTGTGCCCAGCAATTCTTTCGTGCTGCGGGAATGGTCTTCTTCCTGACATGGTTTCCGACATTTCTGCAGGAGACACGCGGGGTTTCACTTTCTGGATCGGGCATTCTCACAACAATTGCGGGCATTGGCGGCGTGATTGGCAGCCTTTCCGGTGGATTTGCATCTGACTGGATCTTGAAACGCACAGGCAATGTAAGGCTGGCCCGCCAGGGCATTGCCGTGCTGGGTATGTCGTTGTGTTCATGCCTGATCATATGTTCTTATTTTGTGAACAACCTGAACATGAGTATTGCTTTAATTTCGATCGGTGCGTTTTGTGCTTCGTTTGGCGGGGTCAGTGGCTATACGGTGGCGATCAGTTTTGGTGGGTCGATGGTGGCGACTGTGTTTGGCACAATGAACATGTGCGGGAATTTAGGTGCAGCACTTTTTCCGGTAACAGCCGGCTGGCTGGTGCGTGAAACAGGTAACTGGAATATCATTCTCTTCTTTTTTGCCGGAATCATGGCAATAGATGCTGTGTGCTGGGCTTTGCTCAACCCCAAAGGTACTCTTGCAGGTGAACCAGAATGACTAGTGTAAAAACTCCAAATACACGCTGCCATGCCAGCGTTTCACGATGTGATATTACGCCACCGGTTGGTATCTATCATCGCATGTGGGGTGCAGCCCTGCATGACCAGGCGACTGGTGTGCACCGGCCTCTGGAAGCCACTCTGCTGTGGGTTAACGGAATTCATACAGGTGAAAAAGATGCACAGATTATCATATCATTAGATCACTGTATTCTTGATGCTGCCGAGATCTGTGCAATTCGTCGGGAAATCTTTTCGGCGACGGGTGTTGCATTTGAAAATATTCTTGTCAGCTTATCGCACACGCATGGATCGGGCTGGATGTCTCGAAGTCGCAGTCATTTGCCGGGCGGTGAACTAATTGGCCCGTATCTTGACCGGATTGTCGTACAACTGAAAGAGATAGCAATTGATGCCTGGAATAAGGTTGTTCCGGCAACCATTGTTTATGGTGAAGGCAAATGCCAGTTGGCGGCCCATCGCGACTTTTTTGATACTGAGCGTGGCAGGTTTGTGTGCGGATTTAACCCTGGCGGGCAAGCGGATGATACGATTCTTGTGGCATCGATCGTGGCTGATTCAGGTGCCCGGGTTGCGACGATTGTAAATTATGCGTGTCATCCAACGACACTTGCATGGGATAATACCCTGATCAGCCCGGACTGGGTTGGGGCGATGCGTGAAGAAATCGAACGGAATGACGGTGGGCTTTGCCTGTTTTTGCAGGGTGCATCGGGCGATCTTGGCCCTCGCGACGGGTTTGTGGGCGATGCGAAAGTGGCTGACCAGAATGGCCGGCAGGTTGGTTTTGCTGCACTTTCCGCAATAGCCACATTGCCGCCACCGGGCACCTCAAAACATTATAGTGGTCCAGTGGTGTCGGGCACCCTGATCGGCACCTGGCAACACCAGCCCAAAACTGTGGCCGAGGCTGAAAAATCGGCTATCTGGCAGTGGGAAGATCTGGTTGTTGAGCTACCTTACCGGCACGACCTGCCTTCGCTTGAGACGACCAGAGCCGAGCGTGAACAATGGCAGGCGGAAGAGGCAAAAGCCCGCGCAGCAGGCGATGAAAGCAGGCTGAGAGATTGTCGGGCGGAAGTCGAACAACGAACCAGGCAGATCACCCGCCTTGAGGCACTGGTGCTGGGCCGGGTTTACCCACTGAGGTTGCGAATTGGAGTGGCCGGCGATGCCGTCTGGATATTCACGCCTGGAGAACTTTATCAGCTCTTTCAAACGACGATTAGACATAGGTTTGCCGATCGACCGATTCTGATCACCACTCTCACAAACGATTGGCAGCCTGGATATATTCCGGCAGCGTCAGCCTTTGGATACGGTATTTATCAGGATGTGATTGCCGCCACAGGGCCGGGATGCCTTGAAACGCTGATTGAATCAGTTTGTCGTCGGTTAAAAGAGATTTTGCCAACCCAATAATGAATTGATGCTTAAAGATATGTTGGCATGCCCATAAGACGTGACTTCAGGGCATCGATGCCGACGACGGGCGTTTCGCAGGTCTGACCGCTGCAGATAAAGCTGGTGATATGGCCTGACAAAGCCGATCGGTCTCTGGCCAGTTC
>JBJTRR010000693.1:0-1069 GCA_046076185.1 bacterium
ATGACATCTGTCCTGAAATGCTGGTTGCTGATGAATCGGCCGGGGGTAATGAATGGCTGTCTGCACGCCCTTTTCGGCCATGGCCGATCGAAACTCGTCGCGATTTTCAACCCTGATCACATAAAGATGATAAACGTGCGATTGCGGGTCAAAATGCAATTGCATTTCGGTCAGCAGGCCCATGGCCAGAAAAGCCTGATTATATTCGTCGGCAATCTGCCTGCGGCGTTTAACCCAGCCATCAAGATATTGCAATTTCACGGCCAGCATGGCGGCCTGAATTTCATCGAGCCGGGAATTGATGCCGATTTCACGGTTGTCGTAGCGATCAAATTCCCCATAATTCCTCAGCATTTTCAGGCGATTGGCAATGGTTCGGTCGCTGGTGACCACAATGCCGGCATCGCCTGCGGCACCAAGGTTTTTGGTGGGGTAAAGGCTGAAGCAGCCAATATCGCCGATGGCTTCGGAAAAATCGCCGGCCAAGCTGGCCCCGTGGGCCTGCGCAGCATCGACAACAACTTTCATTTCATATTCACGGGCCAGTTCACGAATGGATTGCATTTCCGCCAGTCGCCCGTAAAGATGCACCGGCACAATGGCCCGGGCTTTACGGTTGTGGTTGTGGCCGGCAAGATATTCGCGAATGGCATCGGGGTCGATATTATAAGTGTCAGGGTCGATGTCGATCAGCACCGGGCGGGCGCCGGTGGCCAGAATGGCGCAGATGGTCGGGGCTGAGACATTGGCCACAGTCAGCACGTCGTCGCCGGGGCCTATGCCCTGTGATCGCAGGGCCAGTTCGATGGCATCAGTGCCCGAACTCACGCCAATGGCATAGGGATAATTGCAATACCGGGCAAATTGCATTTCGAAATTTGCCAGTTCGGGGCCGAGAATGTAATGGCCCGAGCGAAGCACTCGCAGGGCTGCGGCTTCAATTTCGGCCTGAATGGATTGAAATTGAAATCGAAGTTCGAGAAATGGAACGGTACATTGGGTATTCACCAGTAATGCTCCTGATTCTGCCTGTAGAAGGAGATTGTCTTTTCCAGACCCGATTGCAATG
>JBJTRR010000694.1:0-4325 GCA_046076185.1 bacterium
CCCGGCCGGTCGAGAACAGGCTCATGCGTCAATTCAAAATCCTCCGCTTGATTTTTCACGTGATTGCGATGGCTGCAATCACTTCGCAAGGCCAGGCCGCCCGGGCAAATCCGCCTGAAATCCAGTTCAACCGCGATATCCGCCCGATCCTCTCTGACAACTGCATCTATTGCCACGGCCCCGATAAAAACCACCGTGAAGCCGAACTAAGGCTTGACGACCGCGACGCCGCCCTGAAGGCTGGCGTGATCAAGCCAGGCATGCCCGGCGAATCAGAACTTGTCGCCCGTATCCGTTCGGCGGATAAAGACGAAGTCATGCCGCCGCCCCATGCCAACAAGAAACTTACCAAAGCCCAGAAAGATCTGCTGGCCAGGTGGGTTGAGCAAGGGGCCGCTTACCAGAAGCACTGGTCCTATGAAGCTCCCGTCAAGCCGACTGTGCCCGCCGGTCAGAATGGTGTGGATGATCTGGTGCAGAAACGGCTTGCCGCCATTGGCCTGAAACCCTCAGCCCGGGCCGATAAGCGCACCCTCATGCGGCGCGTCTATTTCGACCTCATCGGCCTGCCGCCTTCGCCTGAAAACCTTCAGCGATTTCTTAACGATAAATCGCCCCGGGCCTATGAAAACATGGTCGAAGAACTTTTCGCCAATGCCCATCACGGCGAAAAAATGGCCATCGCCTGGCTTGATACCGTCCGCTTTGCCGACACCATCGGCTACCACAGCGATAACCCCCGCAATGTCTGGCCCTATCGCGACTGGGTCATTGAATCGTTCAATAAAAACAAGCCCTTTGACCAGTTCACCGTCGAACAGATCGCCGGCGACCTTCTGCCCGGGGCCAGCCAGGAATCACGCGTCGGCTCGGCCTTCAACCGCCTCCTGCTCAGCACCGAAGAAGGCGGGGCCCAGCCCAAAGATTACCGCGCAAGAATGCTGACTGACCGTGTTCGCGCCGTCGGCACCGTCTGGCTCGGCCAGACCACAGGCTGCGCCCAGTGCCACGACCATAAATTCGACCCCTTCACTACCCGCAACTTCTATCAGATGGCCGCCTTCTTCGCTGATGTTAACGAAGCCGATATCGGCCGCCGCGAAGACGGCATGCCCGTGCCCACCATCAACCAGGCCCGCAAGCTGACTGATCTGGATCAATCAATGGCAGGCCTGAAAGCCAGCCTGAAGAAGTCGTCGGCCGATCTCGCCACCGAACAGGCCGCGTGGGAAGAATCGCTTCGCACCAATGCCGCCGATCTGGCCAAACTTGAAGCCGCCCCCAAGGCCTCAGCCGCCGCGAAGAAAAAGGCCAATGAACTGATCGCCCTGATCAAAAAATCGCCTGCCCAGCGCACCGATACCGAAAAAGCCCAGCTGGCCGACTACTTCCTTGCCAATGTCACCCGCCAGTTCGCCAGCCAGCGCCAAAGTCTGAATGATCTTCAGAAACAACGCGATGCCCTTCTGGCCAGCACGCCCAAGTGCCTGGTCACAACCGTTCGCGAAAATCCGCTGGAAGTGCGCATCCTGCCCAGGGGCGACTGGCTCAACGAAACCGGCGACGTCGTCGGGCCCGCCTTCCCCGAATATCTGCCCAGGCCCGATCTCGGCGGCCGCACCCCCAACCGGCTTGACCTCGCCCGCTGGCTGGTTTCAAACGAGAACCCCCTCACCGCCCGGGTTTTCGTCAACAGGCTCATGGCCCAGTTCTTCGGTAAAGGTCTCTCGAAAGTGCTTGACGACCTCGGCACCCAGGGCGAACCACCCGCCAACGCCGAACTGCTTGACTGGCTCGCCTGCGAATTCATGAACAGTGGCTGGGACATTCGCCATATCCTGCGAACCATCGTCACCAGCGAAACTTACAAGCAAGCTTCAACGGCTTCGCCCGAGCTTCGCCAGCGAGACCCCGACAACCGCGAACTCGCCCGCCAGACTCCCCTCCGGCTCGACGCCGAAATCGTTCGCGATAACGCCCTGTTCATCAGCGGACTGCTTGATCTCCACATCGGCGGCCCCAGCGTCAAGCCCTATCAGCCAGACGGCTACTGGGAAAATCTCAATTTCCCCGTCCGTTCCTACGATTCCGACACCGGCCCCGCCCAATACCGCCGCGGCCTTTACACCTGGTGGCAGCGCAGCTTTCTGCACCCTTCCATGCTCGCCTTCGATGCCCCCAGCCGCGAAGAATGCGTTGCCGAACGCACCCGCTCAAACCTGCCCCAGCAGGCCCTGGTGCTGATGAACGACCCGACTTATGTCGAAGCCGCCCGCTCGTTCGCCTCCCGTATTTTGCAGAATCAGCCCAAGGCCAGCCCTGAAAAACGCCTTGACTGGGCCTTCCGCCAGGCCCTCCAGCGATCGCCCGAACCCGCCGAAGCCACGGCCCTGCTTGATCTTCTGCAAAAGCAGCGCATTGCCTGCGAGGCTAACCCCAATGCCGCCGATCAACTGCTGAAGACCGGCCTGGCCCCCGTTCCCGCCGGCCTGCATCGCCCGGAACTCGCCGCCTGGACACACCTCGCCCGCGTTCTGCTGAACCTGCACGAAACCATTACCCGCGAATAATTTCAGAAAACGGTAACGAGCCCCAAGCCATGAACTTCGAGCCCTCATCAGCCGATTCCCTGCAAAATCGTCTCATGCGCCGCACCTTTCTCTGCCGGTCGGCCCAGTCAGTCGGTGCCGTGGCCCTTGCCTCGCTTGTCCATGGCGGGCTGCCCCGGGCCCAGGCCGCAGGCGCCGCAAAGGGCATGCTCTCAAGCCTGCCATTCCCGCAGAAGGCCAAGCGGGTCATCTGGCTGACGATGGCCGGCGGCCCCTCACACCTTGAAACCTTCGACCCCAAGCCCAGGCTGGCCGAAATGGACGGCCGCCCCATGCCTGAAAGCATGACCCGCGGCCAGCAGCTCGCCCAGCTTCAGGGCCAGCAGCTCGTCTGCTTCGCTCCCCAGTTCAAATTCCGGCGGTTCGGCAAAAGTGGTGCCGAAATCTGCGAGAATTTCCCGCACCTCGGCTCAGTGGCCGACGATATCTGCATCGTCCGCTCAATGAAGACCGACGCCATCAACCACGACCCAGCCCACATGTTCATGAACACCGGCTCGCAAATCGCCGGCCGCCCCAGCATGGGCGCGTGGGTCACCTACGGCCTGGGCAGTGATTCGCAAGACCTTCCCGGCTTCGTCGTCCTCGTCTCCACCGGCATCGGCCGCCCCCCACAGCCCATCGCCGCCCGCCAGTGGTCCGCCGGCTTCCTCCCCAGCCGCTTTCAGGGCGTGCAGCTTCGTGGCAAGGGCGACCCCGTACTCTATCTGCCCAGCCCGCCAGGTGTATCACCTGACCAGCAATCGGCCGACGTCGCCGCCATCAATCAGCTCAATCGCCTGCACCAGACCCATACCGACGACCCTGAAATCGCCACCCGCATCGCCCAGTATGAACTTGCCTTCAAAATGCAGACAAGCGTGCCCGGCCTGATGGATATCGCCGCCGAATCGCCTGAAACCCTTGGCCTCTACGGCTGTAAGCCCGGCGATGGCTCGTTCGCCTCCAATTGCCTCCTCGCCCGCCGCCTGGCTGAAAAAGGTGTTCGCTTCATCCAGCTCTATCACCGCGACTGGGATCACCATAACGGCATCCGTGAAGGCATCACCCAGAAAGCCCTTGAAACCGACCAGGCCTGCGCTGCCCTCATCACCGACCTCAAACGCCGTGGCCTTCTGCAAGATACCCTCGTCGTCTGGTCGGGTGAATTCGGCCGCACCCCCATGGCCCAGTCCAATAAAGGCTCGGCCGGCCGCGACCACCACAATAAAGCCTTCTCCATCTGGCTCGCCGGTGCCGGTATCCGCCCCGGCATCACCTACGGCAGCACCGACGAACTCGGCTATGCCTCGGTTGATAAAGTCGTCACCGTTCACGACCTCCATGCCACCATGCTCCATCAGCTCGGCATTGATCACCAGGCCTTCACCTACAAATTTCAGGGGCTTGATGCACGCCTCTCCGGCGTCGAAGCCGCCAGCGTCGTCCGCGACCTGCTGGTTTAATCGCATCATTTCAAGGCGATTCCGGAAATCCAGCTCATTCCGCTGAATCCTCAAAATCGCCATAACCGGCATAATCATCAGGTTGCCAATTTGCAGCATAAATGGCAGCTGGCGTAAATCCGGGAACGTGAACCGTCAAAGCGTACGTATCTTACGTTAATCAGGTTAAAAAAGGAATATTTTAAGCCAGATATAGGAATTTGTTCAAAAATACCGTTCTTTCAGCGTAAGACTTAGCTGGTTAAGTTTTCTTTCCGCTGGCGTGTTTTGT
>JBJTRR010000695.1:0-4247 GCA_046076185.1 bacterium
GTTTCGGAACAATTCGCTATCAAAAAGGCATGAAAATGGGAATTTGACAAACTGCATTTGCCGGTTAACCGGAATCGGTCAAAGGATATGAACTTACAATCTCTTTTTTTTCAGTGGCCGGTGCAGACAATACCTCATATAAATACAGATAACTTCAGCAGGAGCATGAAATGGCTCAGCAAAAGCGACTAATTGTTGGAATCAGTGGGGCATCCGGCATCGACCTTGGTGTGCGAGTGCTGGAACTGCTGGCTGAGACCGACATTGAAACCCACCTGATTTTGTCGAAGGCTGCTGAGCTGACACGTTCTCTGGAATCGGCCTATTCAGGGGAATCAATCAAAAAACTGGCCAGGGTGGTGCATCCGGCAGGCGATGTGGCGGCCAGCATTTCAAGCGGGTCGTTTCGCACGATGGGCATGTTGATCGCCCCCTGTTCAGTGAAAACCCTGGCCGAAATCGCCAATGGCGTGACCGCCAGCCTGATGAGTCGGGCGGCCGACGTGGTGCTGAAAGAACGGCGGCGACTGGTGCTGATTGTTCGTGAAACGCCGCTGAACCTGATTCATCTGCGAAATATGGTGAGTGTGACTGAAGCCGGGGCGGTGGTGATGCCGCCCGTGCCCGCGTTTTATTCGGCACCGACTTCAATTGACGACATGCTGACCCAGTCGGCCGCGAGGGCACTCGATTTGTTTGATATTGACCTGCCGCACCTTCGCCGATGGCGGGAAGAGCAGAACCGGGCGGTGGAAGGATCGTAAACTAAGGCTTGGATGGAACTTCGGCCTGGGGTTGATTGCGAATGATCGTCAGGTCAACCGGCTGGTCGGTGGCCAGAACGGTTCGGCCGCGAAGTGCCGGCAGAATTTCGGAAACTCTTTGCAGCCATAGCTCTTTGGCGGTGAGCATCAGCCCCGTTCGGCCTGCCTGCTGGCGAAGGGCACGGAATCGCTGAGCTTCTGTGCCAGATTGAGCTAAGCGAGTGGCTGCCTGAGAGCGGGCCCCGTTGACTATCGCCGCAGCGGAACTGGAGGTTGTTTGCCTGATTTCCTCGGCCTCGGCTTTGGTGCGGGCTTCTGCCTGGGCGGCTTCGCTTGCGGCGGCCTGGGCGGCTTCAAAATCGGACCTGACTTCGGGCGGTGGTGTCAGCGTAAGCCATGTGGCAGAAACAATTTGCACGCCAAGGCCAAGCCGGTCGGCCCGCGACTGAATGGCAGTCGTCAGGCCGCTGGCCAGTTCACTACGCTGGGGGCCAATGGCCTGCGCCACCGGTGCCGTTGCCAGGGTTTCAACCAGAGCGGATTCACTGATACGCGATAGGCTTGTTTCTGTGCGAGCAAGGCCATTTCGGGCGATTTCAGCTGGGTCAGTGATGCGATAATCGACCCTGATTTCAGCTTCTAGCAGGTTTTCATCACCAGTGAGGTATTCCATAGACTGGCTGGAAAAGACCGAAGTGGAATCGGCACCAATTTGAATCTGGCGAACGGCATCAAAGGGGATGATCTGAACCTCGGCAATCGGCCGGGGCAGGGTAAAATGCAGGCCCGGCAGAAAGGGTTCGGGGCGAATCCGGCCCAGCACCAGATAGACGCCGCGATGGCCGGTGGGCACTTTTTGAAAGCTGCGGAAAAGCAGAGTTGCTATCGCGATTAAAAGCACGGCCTGGCCCATCAAGCGTTTTGAGCTTTTCAGAAGGCTCATTTGGGGGCCTTTCCGGCTTCAGGGCGGGGGGCCAGCGGCGTTGGTGCGATTGGCTCGGGCGCGGGGCCGACATCAGGCACGGGTGGTGAATCTTTGGCGAAATCAACAGAAGGGCCCTGCCACAGAAGCTTCCAGAGAGGGCTGCCACTGCTCAGGATGACCGTTGTTTTGGTGTCGGCCAGAGTTTTATATGTATCGAGCATGCGCACCAGCTCATAAAGCCGTGGGTCCTGCGAATGGGCATCGTTTAAGATTCCGATGGCTTCGGCTTCGGCTTTGGCCGTTGTTGCGTCGGCTTCGGCCCTGGCTTTGGAAAGCGCAATTTCACGCTCTCGCCGGGCTTCGGACAGCAGTTGATCAGTTTTTGATTTGGCTTCGGCCCTGATGCGGCTGGCAACCTGGGCACGCTCGGCACGGATCTGGTCGAAAATGGCCGGACGAATTTCCGTTGGATATGACATTTGCCGAACCATTACGGCTGTGGCTTCGACACCAAAGGCCGATTTGATCGATGAATTAAGGGCGTCGGCCATTTCGCCGCTGATTTTTTCAAGCCCAGGGCGATTTTGATCTGTCGATACCAGCGATTTCAGGTCGTGCCGAGACAGGACGTTGGCTGATTCGGCTCCGGCCCGTTCGGCCACTTTGGCTGCAACTGTAGTGATTTCGTTGCCCGATTCGACAAAAAGTTTTGGGTCAACCACACGCCAGACAACTGAAAAACTCATCTGGAGATTTTTCTTGTCGGATGTCAGAAGATCTCTCGGGCCGAGTTCCGCAATGTGGGCTCGCCGGTCGATTTTGATGACACCCTGCCAGGGCCATTTGAGGCTGAGGCCTTTCTGGCCGGCTTCGGCGCCGACAGTGCGTACGATTTTGCCGAACTGGGTGACAATAGCCGACTGGCTCTCGGGGCAGACAAATGCCGAGCGGGAAAGTGTGAGTAAAAATACGACAAAGAGAGTCGTTCGGGCGAGGACTTTTCGTGTCATGGTGTGGCCTTCCCGGCATTTGTCGCGGGTTCGGGTTGGGGTTTGGTTTGTGGTGCCAGTGGCTGCCCAGTGCTTGAAATCGGGCACAAAGGCAAGGGCGAATCGGGCAGAATCAGGTGGCGTTTGGCGGCATTGGTGCCATAGAGGTCGCCTGGCGGGACGTCGAGCAGGATTTTTGGCCGATCCGTCAGGATGGTTTCGAGATTCGACCAGAATAGGCGATGGTCGGTGAGGTTTGGCCAGCCGCGGCGGGCTGCCAGTAGAGAGCGAAAACCGGCGGCCGATGTTTCTGCCTTTTGCCGCACAACTTTTTTACGCGTCAGGGCATCGCGTGAAAGCTGGCTAATGGCCGAATCGTTGGCAGATTTGGCTGAAGCTATGGTTGATTCGGTCATCAGATTCAGGGTTTCGGCTTCTCGCTGAGCACGGGCCGAGTCGCGAAAGGCGTCAAGCACCGGTTTGGGCGGCTGCACTCGGGTAATGCCGATGGAAAGCCCTGCCAGCTTCAGGCCAGCGGCTTCAAGTCGTTGTGCGGCCTTCTTTTCAGCTTCTTTCAGCAGTGTCGTGCGGTTGTCAGAAAGAAGTTCGTCAAGCGTGTGACCGACCATTGTGTTGCGAAGTTGCTGGGTGACTTCGGCCCTGACCTGGCCTGGCGGGTCGGCCGAATCACGCACCAGGCGGGCAAGGTTCTCGGTAGAAGGTTCGGGCCGGGCCTGAATCACGCCTTCCACCTGTAAAAGCTGGCCATCGCCTGTCAGCCAAAGTGTTTCAGCGGTATCTTCCGTTGTATTAACTGGTGACCATGCCCCGGTCCGGCTGGTCGGTGGCTCAATGGTGGTGTTTGGTGCTTCCAGAGTCGCTGACCACCAGGCCGTGGGCTGAAGGCGATGGACTTCCTCAAAGGGCCATGGGCGGCCAAAGTAAAGCCCCGGGCCGATCGATTCAGCCGGGCCAGAAGGGCGAAATCGCACCAGCACTTCGTCGAATCGCACCATTTTGATGCCCGATGTGGCGTAAAATCCGGGAATAATGATGGCGGCAATAGTCAGAAGTGACCGGCGTGATGGCACCGCCGACCATGCGGAAGATGCAGCACTGCCAACGAGATGATCAAATTGTTGGAGCAGAGCCTCGCCCCGGTAGGAAAGGGCGTCGAATTTCAGCTCGTCAAACGCCAGCAGGCGCAAGGCGTTACACAAGACGGCCAGTGAGCCGATCTGGTGAAACACGGCGGCGGCAATCGGGCTGAGGATGCCCAGCCCCGCCAGCAGCACGGCCAGACCATTCAGGCCAAAGGCAAAGAGAAAAATATTCTGTTTGAGAATTTTCAGGGCCGCCTGAGAAACTTCCCGTGCCCTGACAAGCGACCTCAAAGGGTCGTGCATCAAAATGATATCGCCGGCTTCAGTGGCAAGGTTGGCACCGACCTTTGACACAGCCAGCCCAACGCGGGCTACGGCCAGGGCAGGGGCGTCGTTAATGCCGTCGCCCACCATCGCCACCTTGCCAATCGTGTCCTTCTTCAACCGCGCCACCGCATCCGCCTTG
>JBJTRR010000696.1:0-1451 GCA_046076185.1 bacterium
AAGCGGAATTTGAAGAATACTGCTGGCATGTGGCTTCTGTGGTAGGACTGTGTTGCCTGCATATCTGGGGCTTTGACGCGTGTGGTGACCGGGCCGAGACTTTGGCCAGCCGGCTGGGGCTGGCATTTCAGCGGACGAATATTCTGCGGGACATTGGTGAAGATTATGCCCGCAACCGGGTTTATCTGCCGGCTTCGCTGATGCTGAAATATGGGGTTCGGCTGGGTGAGTTGGGGTTGCCGTCGGCATGCGATTCGCTGAAAAAACTTGTGCTTGACCAGGTGGCGGTGGCCCAGGGCGAGTATGAGTCGGCTGGCGAACTGCTTGGGCTGGTAGATCCGGCTGGCCGGCCGATGCTGAGGGCCATTTCGAAGATATACCGGGGCGTGCTTGACCAGGTGGAAAAGCAGGGGGGCGATGTGCTGGCCCGGCGAGCCAGGGTATCAACGCCACGCAAAATTTTTATTATGTGTCGGTCCGTATTGGGCTGATGGCAGGCCTGGGTGATTGAAATCATGGCTGAAATGCAATCGACTGGTGAGAGAGCTTCTGGAAATGAAACAGGCTATGATTTATTAGTCGTTGGCGGCGGCCTTGCCGGGATTGCCGCAGCACTTGAAGCGAGAAAATTAAACCCTGACTGGCGAATTGCATTATTAGAGAGTCGCCGGCGGCTGGGTGGGCGGGCCGGTTCATTTATTGACCCTAAAAGCGGCAACTGGATTGACAATTGTCAGCACGTGGGTCTGGGCTGCTGCCCCGAGCTGATTGATTTTGTGGCTGGGCTGGGCCGGCCTGATGCTTTTCGTCGCTCGGCTGAATTATTATTCTATCATCCTGATGGTTATGTTGATCGCATTTATGGCAGTCGCTTTTTACCGCCGCCATTGCATCTGGCACCGGCTTTTGCAAAAGTCAGATTTTTAAATGTTCGTGATAAGCTGGCATTGGCTTATGGTATTTTGAAGCTGGTGATGACACCTTACCGAACGCTTGAGGAAATATCAGTCGCAAGCTGGCTGAATCAAAACAGACAGACGCCAAATGCTATCCACAATTTGTGGGAGCCTGTTCTTGTTTCGGCCCTGAACGACAGCCTTGACCGCATTCATGCGGCGGGTGCGAAAAAAGTGATGCTGGAAAGCTTTTTCAGACGCAGAGATGGGTTTCATCTGCTGGTGCCGGCCATGCCGCTCGGGATTTTATTTGACGAAGATGTTCGTCGCAAATTTGAGCGAGATAAAATTGCAATATATGAAGGTAATGCAGTTCAGCAATTGCATTATCATGAACCAAAAAAACAATTTGAAATTGCAATGCAGGATGGTTTGAATTTCACGGCTGGAAATCTTATTCTGGCTACGCCCTGGCCGGCTGCCGCAAAATTGTTGGAAGCACTGGGAATGACTGAATTTCATGAAACGGTTGAAAAATTCAAAAAGCTTGAGAAA
>JBJTRR010000697.1:0-2104 GCA_046076185.1 bacterium
CAGAAAAAACACTGTCGCTGATTTCCATCGTGATTGGCGAATGATCTTTTGGAATGATTGAAAAAGCCGGATCGATTCCATTTTTCTCACGATATTGGCCAATGACATTGCCATCACTGGATTTTAAAGTAATGACTGGAGCGATGGTCGAGCCGATGCGTTTGGCAAGGCTGGAAACAGTGAACGATTTGCCTTTTTCAGGTGTGATTTTCAGGCGGGCCACTTCACCCGCTTTTTCAATCGTCGCCTGTATGACCTGCCGGCTGGCAGTCGTGATTGTTTTTACCTTGGTTGAATCTGATTTGATTATAGTGGAAGAATCGGGCAGAATTCCAATCGGTTGCTCAAGAGTGATGCCGAATGGGGTGGCAACTATAATTCTCGCGACATCAAAATGATTTCTTTTCGGGATATTCAGGCGAAGGGTCAGAGAGTTTGGTTTTGTCGATTTCGATGTGATAACTTTTATGTCGTCTGGGAAAATGCTGATTTTCATTGCATTTTCAATACCAGCGGCACTGAGAGTCACTTCATTTTCCTGGCCAGATGTCACAACGCGTGGCGATGGTGTGCCAAGGACAGAATTGCGAAAGAGCTGTGGTTTCAGCGATTCTGGCGAACCAGCCTGTAAATTGCCGGGCTTCTTCTGCCATAAAAGTGATGGCACCTTCCCCCACTTGTAAACCGAAATGCCTCCATGAAATGTTGCAATTGCAACAATGTCTTTTGTAGAAGCAACTGAAGTAGCCCAATCCTCCAACTTTAAGCCATTAGCAAGTGGCGATAAGGTAGACATATTCCAGCGTTTTGATGTAAGGTCTTCTGAAAAGGAAAGGATTTCTTCCATTGCATTTTCAGAATCAATCTTCGCAATTTTGTTTACAGGCGATTCATGGGCGAGTGCCGATGAAACCAGTTTCACAGGCTGGGCCGTTACATCCCAGCCACGAATCGTTCGGTCAACTCCAGCCGCAAAAACGAATTTGCCATTTCCGGAATATTCCACACAATATTGCTCAGCGGTTGATTCTGAAAGCGTATCCAACCGTTTCTTTGTTGTAAGATCCCAAATTTTCAGTGTGCGATCGGCAGAAACGCTGGCGAGCCGATTCGCATTGCCTGGATCAAAGGCAATGTCGTAAACAGCATCGGTGTGTTCCATCAGTCTGCCTGTCGGCTTTCCTGATTCATAATCGATCAATGCAATGGATTTGTCGTAGGATGCCGTTGCAATTGTTCTGCCATCACGGCTGATTTTCAATGAAAGTATCTGATCATTATGCACTTTCAAATGCAACTTTCGCTGGGCTGATTTCAATTCCCAGCGATTGACCACGCCTTCAATACCCGGCCGGCTTATAGCAACAATGATTGATTCACCATCCTTAGAAAACAGTATCGCACTCATTTGCCCATCAATTGGCCCAATCTTCTTGGCCGGCAATCCAGTCAGATTTAAATTGTAAATGTAAATAAAGTTGTTCTCAGTGATCGCAATCTGACGGGTATCAGACGATAATGCAATGGCAGGGCTGGTTGAAATGTTTGACGAACGACCAGAGAATTGTTTTATTAAATTCTCAGGCGGAGCAAGTGTGATCAATGCTGTCTGGGATGTCGGCCCGTCGTCAACGGCACCCTGGCGAATCCATTCAGAAATTAAAGTTATTTCTTTTTCAGTAAGCGATTTTAATCTCAATGGCATACGGGGTTCGGCACTTGCCTGAATGACTTCAACAAGCCGACTCTCTTCAGGTTTACCGGCAACAATAATCTCATCCGCACTGCTCTGTTTGCCACCCCTTCGAATCTTTTCATAAGAAGTGACGTTAAAACCCATGGATGCTTTATTATCGTGATGACACCCCTGGCATCGCGAAGCCAGAATCGGGGCAATATCGCGTGAAAAACTGACTTTAGATAGAGCTTTTTCAGTTGATGTCTGTGAATAAGTAGAACTGACAACTGACAACAGACTGACAAGAACCAAAAGCCAGCAAACCTGATGAATATCAAGCAATTTCTTGAAGGCGACAGGCGATATTCTGAATTGAAATTTCATTTGGTATCAATGGTTAAAGAGAAATTCATCGCTGGTGAGAAT